>JAGQXC010000277.1 GCA_020436785.1 Saprospiraceae bacterium
AATCCGTGATTCAGACAACTGGCAGCCGGACCACAAATTTGGCTCCCCGCCCGCTCTCGCTCTCCAACTCCATTTCCCCCCATGCGCCTTCACAATATCATAAATTGTCAGAATCACAGATTTGCACGGATTTGATGATTGCACGGAATTTGTTTTCAGAACATCTCTTTACATCCATTGCCCTGAAACTTAGGCACTTCAAAAACTGACCCTATGTACTTTTCAGTTATCTCATTTTGTTTTAAGTCATCCGTGCCATCCCATAGTTAGTGATTCAGACAACTGGCAGCCGGACCATAAATTTGGCTCCCCGCCCGCTCTCGCTCTCCACCTCCATCTCCCCCCCATGCGCCTTCACAATATCATACGCCAGACTCAGCCCCAATCCAGTACCTTGCCCAGTGGGCTTGGTCGTAAAGAAGGGCTGAAAGATCTTGTCTTTGATCTCATCGGGGATGCCGGGGCCATTGTCGGCGATGGTGATTTCAATTTGATCACCGGAACGTTTTGTTGAGATCGATAAAACCGGATTTTTGACACCCTGCAAAGCTTGAAAACCATTGTTGATGATATTCAACAACACCCGGCCAATATCCTGGGGCATCACCCGCATTTTAGGGAGGTCGGGATCGAATTCCGATCTTAAATCAGCATTGAAGTTTTTATCCTTTGCCCGCAACCCGTGGTAGGCCAGTCGCAAATATTCATCGCACAATGCATTGATATCCGTCAACTCCTTTTCACCGGTACTCGTCCGGGAATGCTGCAACATGCTTTTGACGATAGCTTCCGCCCGCTTGCCATGCTGATTGATCTTTTCTGAATTTTCTTTTATATCCTTCGACAAGGATATGGCATCTCCTATTTTCCCTGCTAATAATTCTTCTTCAAGCTCAAGGGACAATTCCTGATTCACTTCCGAGAAATTATTGACAAAATTCAACGGATTCTGGATCTCATGGGCAATTCCCGCCGTTAGCTCGCCCAGGGACGCCATCTTTTCGGATTGAATCAATTGGGCCTGGGTGGATTTTAATTCGGTATAAGCCTTTTCAATTTCACGGGCTTGTGCCAGTTCGCGGTCTTTATTGCGTTCCCGCTCCACGCGCAATACACGTTCCCTTTGGTATCGATGGATCAAGGACAGGACGCACAAGAATATAACTCCATAGAATGTGTAGGCCCACCAAGTTTTCCACCAGGGCGGAAGTACGGTCAACGGAAACTCTTTCTCGGTCCAGATCCCATAGGCATTGGCCGCCTTCACTTTAAAACGGTAATCATTCGGAGGCAAATTATAGTAAATGGCTTGGTGCTCTTTACCGGCATTCCTCCAGTGTGCATCGTATCCCTCCAGGAAATAAAACTGTTGGTTTTCTTCCGGATTGCAATAATCAATGGATAAAAAATCGATGGAAAAGGTATTCTGGTTAAAATTTAGTCGAACGGGTTTCCCCTGATTCATAGCCTGCAAATCCTGCTTCCCCGTCGGGGAATCTCCGGAATCCAGCAAGTGGAATCCAGAAAACGTGATTTGAGGAGGTGTCGTTTGAATTTTAAAGTCAGAGGGATAAAAGGCATAAAACCCATTGCGCTCTCCGAAGTACAATTTGTTGTCATGACCAACATAAGCCGCATGATAATTTAATTTACTGCCATCAACCCCATAATTTTTTCCAAAAATCTTGAACTCTGTTCGACTGGAATCCATTCGTACAATTCCTTCCCCGGTACCCAGCCATAGATAATGATCCTGATCTTCTACCATTGAATTTACTTCCGAAACAATCGAATTCCCTCCGCGATCTGCATACCGGAAATAGGAATCCGATTTGGGGTCGTATTGATAAAGACCATCGGTGGATCCGGCCCAGAGTGTTCCTTTGGAATCTTCAAAAATCACCATTACCCGGAAGACATCCAGGTATTTTTTAAAGGTCCCTTTGACCGGATCAAACAAATACAGTCCTCCTCCTCCGGCGGTACCAACCCAATACCGGTTGTCCCTGTCTTTTAGAATGGAATTGATGAAATTGATACCAAACAAGGATTTCAAATCCATCGGGTTTATATAGTACCTGGTAATCTTGCCGCTTTCCGGATTAAAAAGATTGAGGCCGTTAAATGTACCCAGCCAGATTTGCTGCTCAGACTCAATATAAACCTGAAAAATAAAAGGATTGGTCAGCGAATCCCGCTCCGGTCCTCTGCCAAAAAAATGGGTAAATTCATTCGTTTGGGTATTTAACCGGATCAGCCCGCTACTACTTACTACCCATAATTCTTTCTGATAAGGATGTATTTGTATAACATACCGATACGGTACCCGGAATTGATTTATTGCTGCGTTGATCCGGTTCACCAAATCTGTCCTGGTATCATTTTGGGCATATATTTCATCGAATGCAATCCATAATGCTCCGTCTGGCCACTCGTAAAATCCGTTTACCCACCAATCCACACCGGAGGCCTTAAAATGTGGGATCATCTTCCGGTGAGGGTCAACCTGGAATAATTCACCACTCAAAGAGCTGATCCACAATACACCCTCGCGGGAAGTGTACGCTTTCCAGGTGGTCCTGGCAGAGTAACCGTTTTCCCGGGTTTCCACTTCCAGATGATGAACTTGCATTTCTGCGGGATCGTAATAGTTCAGTCCGGATTCGGAGGTTCCAATCCAAAAACCTCCTTCCATATCTTCCCGGATAAATGTGATGAAGTCGGTGCTGGCAAACTGTTTGTTGATGGGCGGCCGGCACCATTTTTCCGGATGATCCGGATCGATGGGATAGCGGGTTATCACTCCGGTCGACCGGTCCAGGGAATGCAGACCGTCACCGGCTGTACCGATCCAAAAGGTACCCTTATGGTCCTCAAATAATGCGGTGACTTTGTTGTTGATCAGTGCATGTTCATCCTGAATATTCGCTTTGTAACGGGTAAACGTCCCGGTTTTTTTATCCAAACGATTGAGTCCTCCCATTGAAAAATCCGGCTCACCGTACACCGTGCCCGTTCCTACCCACAGCGTACCCTGCGCGTCTTCGTAGAGTGCACCCACCACATTATAACTGAGACTGGTCGAATCTCCGGTAATGGTTCTAAAGTGGGTAAATGACTGACTGGCCGGGTCCAACCGGTCCAATCCGTTGGTAGTGCCTAGCCAGAGCATTCCATCACGGTCACCAAGGATGGTGAGAATATGATCGGATGAAGGGCTGTTCACCTCATTGGTATCGGAGCGAAAATGGGTAAAAATTCCGGTCTGCGGATCCAGACAGTCCAAGCCGCTCCCGATGGTGCCGATCCAGATCCGTCCATCAGGCCCGGCATAAACGGCATCAAGCTGATCACTGGACAGGGAGTTCGGTTCAAATGGGCTGTAACGGTACGATTTCATTTCGTATCCATCGTAACTAAAAAGACCGGCTTTGGTCGAAAACCACATTTTCCCATCCGGAGCCTGGGATATGCCGGTCACGTGCTGAAAAGCCCGGCCTTGCGGAGGTACGACCTCTTCAAATTGTATGCCCTGGGCAGGCAGAACCCGCGTAAGGATCATCAGGATCAAAGTCAGAATACAGCCAAATGATTTCTCCATGCGTTTCATAGTTATTTAATGTATTCTGTACCTATTCACTTTGCTTTAATTAATGAAAAGGAGTCAACCATTTGGTAAATAAATGCCAAACTCAGTCTCTGCCTCGTTACTTTTCAGTTTTATTTCCCCGCCGTGCGCCTTTACAATGTCATAGGCCAGACTCAATCCAAGTCCGGTCCCTTGACCGGTCGGCTTGGTGGTGAAGAAAGGCTGGAAGATCTTGTCTTTGATGTGCTCAGGAATGCCGGGGCCGTTGTCCTTCACTTTTATTTCTATTCTATCTTCATGTTTTTCGGTGGAGACAACCACCTCTGGTTTTTCTACGTCCGCCGCCGCCTGGAAGGCGTTGTTAATCAGGTTTAAAAGGACCCGGCCAATATCCTGGGGAATCACTTTTATTTTCGGAAGGTTGGCATCGAATTTTGTTTTAAAATCGGCATTAAAAGATTTGTCTCTTGCCCTCATGCCGTGATATGCCAGACGCAAGTATTCATCGCAAAGTGCATTGATATCCGTAAGCTCTTTCTCCCCGGTGCTTGTACGCGAATGTTGCAGCATGCTCTTAACAATGGCATCCGCACGTTTACCGTGTTGATGGATTTTTTCTTCATTGGCCGTAAGGTCATTGGCAATGATTTTTACCTCGGCCAGGTTCCCTTTCTCGATCTCCTCCTTTAATTCGGCAATCAGTTCTTTGTTTACTTCCGAAAAATTATTGACAAAATTCAACGGATTCTGGATCTCGTGGGCAATACCGGCAGTTAATTCTCCGAGTGAGGCCATCTTTTCAGATTGGATCAATTGGGACTGGGTGGCTTTTAATTCGGCATAAGCTTTTTTAATTTCCTTCGATTGTTCAAGTTCCCTTTCCAATGTTCGTTGCCGTTCCCGCTCCACTATCCGCTGACGTTGAAAACGGTCGAATCTAAAAATGATAAACAGCATCAATAGCCCATAACACAAATACGCCCACCACGACTTCCACCAGGGAGGTGAAATATGAATGTTCATGCTTGCTATTTCTTGGGCCCAGATGCCATAACTATCAGAGCCTTTCACCTCCAGAGTATAGTTGCCGGGCGGTAATTGGTAGTAATTGATAACTGGTTCCCCTTCAATGCGGCGCCAGGTCGATTCGTTTGGCAACAGCCGTACTTCGTATTGGCTGTTTTCTGGTTTCTTCAAATCAAAGGCACTAAAGCGCAGACCAAAATTGCTTTGTTGGTAAGACAGATTGAGTTGGGACGTTTGCCAAATTGGACGGTCTAAAATAGTTTGTCCCTTTATTGCTACGCTTTGACCATTCAGGAAAAATTCTGTAAAACGGACTTTTGTTGGTTGAAAATGTAATTGGTCGGGGACTTTATCCAATGGGTTGATGGCAACTAAACCTTCTTGATAAGGAAAGTAAATGGTTCCATCAGGCAATTTGAAAGACCGCCGCTGTTTAAACTCCAAGCCGGGCCGGTCCTGAAACTCGATGAGGGATTGGGTTTCAGGGTCCAATCGCAAGATTTTTCCATCATTGGTGGTGAGCCAAAAAATGCCCTGATCATCGGCAATTAAATTATTGGCATTTTGAAAAGTGGTATCCATAAAAGAATGCCAGGTTTCAGACACGTTCTCCCGACTGATTTGTTCATAAAATATAACCGCCAGTATTTTATTTTTAATCAAAAAATAAATGTCTCCTTGCTTGCTTTGAGAGATATTATTTATCCAGCCGCCTTGATAATTCAATGGGATTTCAGTCCTGATTATCTTACCTGTTGAAGGGTCCAATCTGTCAAGTGTTGGAAGACCATTAAACTCCATTCCCCCGATCCATATGTATCCGTCCCGGTCTTCAAACAGCGTGAAAACCTCCGTGTAGCTGAGCGAAGTGGAATCGTTAGGGTCATGTTTGTAATGGGTAAATAGTTCGTTGACGGGGTCGAAACAGGAAACACTGTGTCGATTGGCCAGCCAGATAATGCCCTTCCGATCCGTCATCAAATACCGGATGTCATTTTCTAGTGGTGAATTGGGGTTGTTTGGGTCATGTAAATATTGGTGAACTCCTGCCTCGTTTGGAGCAATACTGAATAACCCACCATTATGGAATCCGGTACAACCCCACAAAAGACCTCTCTGATCGATTACCATCCCAACACCTTCTAGTCCCATAATTTTGTTAAACCCTATCAGGCTGGTATCAATTTTCTTTACTTCAGGTAATTCCCGAACTCCCCAGACCCGAAAGTCATTGGTAATCCCTATTATTTGGGGTGTGCCGTCGGCAGAAGAAGTCTTACCCCAAACGATGCTGTCATTTTGCGCCGCTAAACCTTCAAACGAAACACCCTTGTTAACACCTCCATCATTCATAACAAAGGGAAGGTATTTTATCTGCGTATTGCCTGGTCGAATTTTATGCACCTTTCCACCAACACCTGCACCCGCTATCCAAATACTTCCATCAGCGCATTGAATTGTTTGCCAGGGAACGATGGCAGCCCGTTCCCGGATGATTTCCATTTTGTTGGTTCGTAAATCAACTTTTGCAATGCTTCCCAAAGTTCCCGATTGTGGCCAGTGCAAGCTAAAAATCCAAAGTTGCTGGGAACTGTCCTCCAGCAACGAAAAGGCAGAGCTTATTTCATTATCGATAAAACCAGGTGCAAAAATGTCACCCGCTACTTTAGGGTCGTCGAGCATCCGCTGAAAAGTACCTTTTTGACGGTCCATTTTATGCAAACCACCTGTACCACCTACCCAAAAATTGCCCTTGCTGTCTTCGTAAATGGATTTGATAAGATTACCCATCAAACTGGTGGGGTCGCCTGAATTGTGAAAGTATCGGGTAAACGTTTTGGTCTCCGGGTTAAAACGGTTCAAGCCACCTTTAGTAGCATCATCCTGATAAACAAACCCCGTACCTACCCAAAGCGTACCTGCCCTGTCAATGTAGAGCGCTCGGACATCATCAAAACTTAAGCTGGTGGGGTCGTTTGGCACATGCATGTATCGCTCAAATTTTCCGGTACTCCGGTCTAATCTATTGAGCCCATGGGTCGTGCCAATCCACAGGAATTCTTTGTTTTCTTCCACAATGGAGGTCACCAGGTCGTCGGAAAGAGAGGAGGGGTCATTTGGATCGTGGTGGTATCGGATGAAGGATTCGTCGTCTGGATTGAACCGAAAAAGGCCGCCACCGTAAGTGCCTATCCACAGGTAATTGTCCGAACTCCAGAACAGCCATTCGATGTACGAAAAAGCCAGGGAAGTAGAATCCCCCTGTACGGATTTATAACTCTTGATATGATATCCATCATAGCGGTATAGACCGCTGTGGCCACCAAGCCACAGAAATCCATTCGCCCCTTGTACAATACAGTTGATGCTGTTGCCGCTCGGTCCATCCGGCAATTCAAACGGCTCAATGAGGTAATCTTCGTTTTTCGCAAATTGATTTTGAGCGAAGCAAGGAATTGCCCAAAATAGGAGGAATGAAATGGCCAAAGACAGGAAGGGCAATTTTTTCATTTTTCGTTGTTTTCAGCTGGCAAATGAATTATAAACTCCGTTCCTTTCCCGCTCTCGCTCTTAACCTCAATCCCACCTCCATGCGCCTTCACAATATCATACGCCAAACTCAACCCCAGCCCGGTGCCTTGTCCGGTCGGTTTGGTCGTGAAGAAAGGCTGAAAGATCTTGTCTTTGATGTCAGAAGGAATACCGGGGCCGTTGTCGGAAATACGGATTTCAATTTGGTTATCCAATTGCTTGGTCGAGAGACTTAATATTGGGTTTTCAACATCATGTATTGCCTGAAATCCATTATTAAAAATATTCAACACAACTCTTCCGATGTCTTGAGATACAACTTTTATTTTGGACAATTTTGAATCCCAATCCGCTTTAATTTCCGCATTAAACGATTTATCTTTTGCCTTCATCCAATGATAAGCCAGTCGCAAATATTCATCACACAACACATTGATATCGGTCAATTCTTTTTCACCCGTACTGGTACGTGAATGTTGCAGCATGCTTTTCACTATGGCATCGGCGCGTTTGCCATGCTGAATAACCTTACTCTCATTTTCTGACAGATTGTTTAAAAGTACCTGAATCTCAACTTGATCATTCTTTGAAAAGGCAGCCTTTAACTCCTCAATCAATTCCTTATTCACTTCCGAAAAATTATTTACAAAATTCAGCGGATTCTGAATCTCATGCGCGATACCGGCGGTTAGCTCTCCAAGACTTGCCATTTTTTCGGATTGGATCAATTGGGATTGAGTGGCTTTTAGATTTTCAAGGGAGGAGTTCAATTCTGAAGTTCGCGCATTTACTTGTCTTTCTAATTCAATATTCTGATTTTCCAGAAAGATCTTTTTCTCTTTTGAAACCTGGACTACTTTTTCGGCTTTTGCTTGTACATCCAGCACCATTTCTTTAAGCCAAAATGCAAGATATATGAGCAACGTAATGGGCATTATTAGCATTATAAGAAAAATAAATATTCCATTGGCATAATCAATTGGTATAAAAAATCTGATAAATACCCCGCTTGCAAATAAGAGCAGAAAGATGCCAAATCCGATCGCGATTATCCGTTTAGATCCTTTGAGTCTATCTCTTTTCGAAATAAAAAAATAGATACATAACATTAGAAACGTGGCTAAAATAATATTCATCACCTCAATTGGAATAGGTGGTACAAAAAAGGCCAATCCGAGGGCACACGCCATATAGATTCGCAATAGAAGATGTATCTTAAATTCTAATATTTTCGCTATTAAGACTACTAGGGAGATTACAAAGGCAACATTAATTGGGAAAGTGATCATGGATGCTAAATAAGCCAGACTTGAAGTATTCGCCAAGATTTTTTGTAGCTGGATGATAATTGAACCGGCAAAAAAAAGACTAATGGTAATAGCAGCATATTGAAGATGAACTTGACCAGGGTTCATAAAAAAGATTAGCCAGAAAAGACCAGCAATCAGACCGAGCAGAGGAATCATCATGGTTTCAATAGTTCGCTCCCTATTGATAAACTCAATCCGCTTTTGATAGGCCCCTTCCTGCATGAGCCCTAATAATGGTTTATTACTAATCACACCCGAGGTACTTTTATAAATCGCACCATGTTGTTCTACAAAATGTACAGCAATGAATAGCTCTTGATCAGTAGGTAATGCTATGGCTGGTAATAGATCTACCGAATATCGATATCCCCGATACGCTCCTTTTTTATAATTGGTATTCCCGAAGGAATGAAACAACTCACCATCAATATAAATATCGGTTGCTGCTGAATTATTTTGGTATAGATAAAGAGGGATCTTTATGAAGCTACTATCTAATTTAATCCGGATAGTAAACCATCCCTCAAAGCGTCTATTTTCATCAACTATAATATTGACAAGAGTAGCGGAATCTAACTTTTGCCAAGAAGAATGATCATATACCGGACTAGCCCAGACGGAATCATTTCCTTCATGGAAAAACCACTTGGTCATGTCAGGTAGTGGTAGGTAGCCGGTTTGACTAAATGCTGTTGCCGACAACACATACGTACTATCTTGTCCATTGACTGTAGATGCCATTATGCTGAAAATGGAAATGAGGAAAATACTGAGTTTAGTTTTTCGCATAGCCCTTCTTAGGATTCAACTGGTAAAACAATCTTAAATTTTGTTCCGCTTCCTTCTTTAGTCTCAACACTTAACTCCCCCCCATGGGCCTTCACAATGTCATAAGCCAGACTCAACCCCAGTCCGGTCCCCTGCCCGGTCGGCTTGGTGGTAAAAAATGGCTGAAAGATCTTGTCTTTAATTTGGTCGGGAATCCCAGGGCCGTTGTCGGCAATTTGAATTTCAATTTGATCACCGGAGCGCTTCGTTGAGACCATTAAAACCGGATTTTTGACACCCTGCAAAGCTTGAAAACCATTGTTGATGATATTTAGCAACACACGGCCCATATCCTGCGGAACAGCCTGGATCTTGGGAAGGTCAGGATCGAATTCCGTTTTCAAATCGGCATTGAAGTTTTTATTCTTTGCCCGCAACCCGTGGTAGGCCAAACGTAAATATTCGTCGCACAGGATATTGATGTCCGTCGACTCCTTTTCTCCTGTACTGGCCCGGGAATGTTGAAGCATGCTTTTTACAATGGCATCTGCCCGCTTACCGTGTTGATTTACTTTACCTTCATTATCCGATAAGTCCTTAAGGATAATTTGTATTTCTTCCGAATCATTTTTTGAAACAGCTTGTTTTAACTCTTCAATTAATTCCTTATTGACCTCCGAAAAATTATTGACAAAATTTAAAGGGTTTTGAATTTCATGCGCAATCCCTGCGGTAAGCTCCCCGAGCGAGGCCATTTTTTCCGACTGGATCAGTTGCGACTGGGTGGATTTCAGGCTTTCATGAGCGACCCCAAGCTTATGATAAGCTTGTTCAATTTCCCTGGCCTGGGCCAGTTCCCGTTCCTGTGCCTTTTCCCGTTCCGCTCGCAGGGTTCTTTTTCTCTGGTAAAGGTGAACCTGCCAAATTCCAGCGAGCAAAAGAACGGCATAGACCAGGTAAGCGAACCAGCTCCGGTACCACGGCGGTAGGACTGTGAATGAATACAAAACCGGATCGGTCCAGGCATTCGCATCATCAACCCCTGGTCCGGTATATCGCGCTTTTACATAAAAGGTGTACGTCCCTTCCCTGATGTTCCCATAGGTCACACTATTCTTTTTCAGGACCGGGCTCCAATCCTGATCGTATCCATCCAGCTTGTACTGGTATTCCACCAGTTGCGGCCGGTTAAGTTCGTTGGTTCCATAATCAATGGTAATGCGATTAAATTTAATCGGCAGAACAAGGTGTTCCGGGAGGTGAAAAAATGGTTGGATGCCATTGAATTTCACTGCTCCATACTTTCGGCGTAAATTTTCCCGATCGGACTCATCGAGGGATTTGCCATAGGTGATAAATTCATCGGAAATCAGCGAGGAGGAAATCGAGTCTGCTGGTACCAGGCTATTGTTTTCCCCATCCGTCAGGGTTTGCCAGGAAATGGCTTCTTCATTGATTTTTATTTGCTGGATGGTTACCGATGGCTTTTTATCGTTCCGGTGAAGGGCATTATAATCAAACCGGACTAGTGGCGTTATTGTACTACTGGTGGCCATCCAGAGGATCCCATCATCGTCAACGAACATGCTGTTATTGCTCGTGGTCTCTACATTGCGGGCCGGATAACCCGATTGAACATTAAATATTTCCAAATCATGGAGTTCCACCAAATCTTGACCGGAATCCTGCGGGATGGTAAAGAGGACCAAACCCCGATTGCAGCCTAATGCCATCTTACCCTGACCAAGTTCAACCATGTTGGTGATGTTATTATCAGGCAGGCCATCGCCGGTCGTAAAGGTTTGTAGTATATTTGTTAACGGTTCTGCCTGAATGGATGACCGTTTAATTTCGGTATTTATCTTTTCAAGATTTCCGGCACGGATAAAATTCAAACCCTTTTCTGTGGCGATCCAGAGATTGTGCTGACTGTCTATAATTATTTTATTGACCAGACCACTTGCCAGCCCCTGCTCAACCGAATAGTCCAGGATGACACCTCCATGTGCAGGAATGTAACAACTTACTCCCATGCCCCCTGTCCCAAACCACATATTTCCCTGCTCATCTTCAACCATGGTCTTGACCATATTGTTTCCAAGGCCCTGACGATTAGAGTAATTCGTGAATGTTTTTCCGTCATAGCGTATGACTCCATGTTGCCACGTACTAAACCATACCTGACCAAGGTGGTCGGTGACACAATAAGGAATCAGGCCATTGGGAAATCCTTGATCTGTGGTGTAAGTCGTAAAGCTTTCACCAAGGCCATTGGTGACTGGATCATAACTCGTAATCCAATTTTCATTCCACCAACCACCGAACCAGATCTTCCCGGAAGATTCCCGCGTGATTAGAGAAACAATCGCCCCAGGAATTCCTTGTTCCGGTGTGTATTCAGTAATCGAAGTACCGTCGAATCGCACGATTGTGGACGATCCAAGCCAATAGTCTCCCTTTGCATCCTGGTTAATACTAACAACCCGATCCATCGGCAATAATCCCTGTGCTTTCGAATAGGTCATGAAACTGCCACTCTTTTCCGAAACCGGTGGATCAAAACAGATGACTCCTGAGTTTGAGGTTCCGATCCATAATTTACCCTGATCATCAATGGTCAGTAACCCGCCAAATTCAGGAAAATCAAATTGGGCGTTTTTGACAATGGCGCCATTTACAATAGAACACTGTACCGCCCCGGTATAGGATCCAAACCAGATTCTTCCCCTGGGATCCGCCTGAATCGTCTGGACATTCTGATCTTCCCCGGGATAAAGGGAAGTATAATGGGCCATTTTATCCTGATCTGACCTAAGAAAACAATTGATGCCCTTTTCAGTGGCAATCCAGATATTCCCCTGTTTATCTTCATAGATATCGTTGATGTGGGTACCCACTAAGCCATTGTCTAGAGAGAGGCTCCTAATTTTCTGATTCGTTTGGGGATCAATGCACACAACCCCCTCGAAGGTACCAATCCAGAGATGCCCGTTTTGGTCTTCCTGCAGGCACGTTAAGGTGGTATTTTGCAAACCATAGACCTTCTTATCCAGTAGCGTGACCTGATTTTGCTCAGGGTCAAGCAGGGCCAGACTAGCCCGGGTCAGGATCCACAACTTTCCGGATTTACTTTCTTTTATTTCGACCACAGAATTGGATACTCCACGGTCAATATGTATCGTGGTAAATTCCAACCCATCGTAACGGCATACGCCTCTGCCATCCGTACCGATCCAGATCCGGCCGGCACGATCTTCCAGGATGGAAGAGATCAGGTTTGCAGGCAATCCGTTTGCCACGGAAAAATTGGTGAAATGCCTTCCGTCAAAGCGGCTGACCCCCTGGCCCCAGGTACCTACCCACAAATGGCCCCTTTGGTCAATTGTCCCACATCTTATGGCGTTCATGACAAGGCCGTCGTCGGTGGTATAGTTAAAATAATAAGGCTTTCCGCCGTTTCCACTGTCAAATGATTTATCTTCTTTTAATTGTTTAATTTCTTTTTCCCGGTTCATGAAAGCCGGGAGTAATTTTTTGACCGGTGGCTTAAGATCGATGATCCGGCCATCGGGAGTGGTGTACGATTTGGGAGGATCGCCTTCGCGCGGGATCAATATTCTCTGCGGCTTCGGCTTTTTTGAAAGATCGGTGACTACCGGTTTAATTGAATCGGGCAGTTCGGAAATGCGGGTAATGAGTGGAGGGGCAAAAGATCTCACCGGATCCTGGTTGGATGGGGCCTGATTGCCGGTTTGACAGGAAATTATGGATAGAGAAACATATAAATAAATAAAATAATATCTTATCATCTTTTCCTGTTTAGTGGACATTTAAATGAATCATAAATACAGAACCTCTCCCTTCCTGTGATTCCACTTTAATTTCCCCTCCATGGGCCTTGACAATGTCGTACGCCAGACTCAGCCCCAATCCGGTCCCCTGCCCGGTCGGCTTGGTCGTAAAGAAAGGCTGGAAGATCTTGTCCCTGATGTGGGCAGGGATGCCGGGACCGTTGTCGGTGATGGTGATTTCCACACTCCCCTTACCTGCCCGTCCGACCAGATCATCCGGGCGGGTGTCCGCTGACGGAGAATTGCGGGTGTAAACATTGACCTTCGGATTCTTTACACCTGCGACAGCCTGGAATGCATTGTTGATCAGATTCAAAAGGACCCGGCCGATGTCCTGAGGGATTACCTGAATTTGGGGTAGTTTTGGATCGAATTCCGTAATAAAATCGGCATTAAAGGATTTGTCTTTCGCCCGGAAACCATGGTAAGCCAGGCGTAAATATTCATCGCACAAAGCATTGATATCGGTCAACTCTTTCTCCCCGCTGCTCAGCCGTGAATGCTGCAGCATACTCTTCACAATGGCCTCGGCGCGCCTGCCGTGATGGGTGACTTTGTCTTCGTTATCCAGCAGATCGGCAATCAATGTCCGGGCTTCTTCCAGGTCACTGTTATCAAATGCCTCCAGCAGTTCATTCAGCAGCTCCCTGTTCACTTCGGAAAAGTTGTTGACAAAATTCAGTGGATTCTGGATCTCGTGGGCAATACCGGCCGTCAGCTCACCGAGGGAAGCCATCTTTTCCGACTGGATCAGCTGCTGCTGGGTTTGCTTCAATTCGTCCAGGGTGTGTTCGACTTCCTGCTTGGCCGATTCCAGATTCCGGAAGTCTTCATACCGCGCATAAGCGATGGAGAAAGCTTCCGCCAGCGTCTTGACCAGGTCGAGTTTTTCATCGGTCAGTGGTGCCACATCACCCACATAGAGCATGCCCTGACGGAAGGGCAAGAAATGCAGATCCAGGGATTCCGGCGGAGCGCTGGCCCCCTGATAGGTCTCCGCATTCTGCACCTGACCCGTTTCGATCATCGACCGCGTCCAGTCGATGAAATCCTGCTGATTCCAGTGGGCTTTATACATTTGCTTCTTAAGCCAGTGCCGGACTGTTTCACTCGTCAGGGTGTTGGCATCCGGAGTAAAATGCAATACGGCCAGCGCCTTACCTTCCGGAGAGGTGAGATAAGCTTCGACATTATTCGTTTCTTGATCAATAATGAATACCCCGCAGCGGATAAACGGGACCTCGAGCGCCTGCAATTCCCGCCAGATCAGCGGGGTAATGCGGTTGAGATCTTCCGAGGTACGCATGCTGGCGATCTCCCCGCGGATACGGTCCAGGGAAGCTTGCCGGATCGCTTCCCGGGTCTGTGCTTCCGCTTTTTTCAGATCCAGGAAACGGGTATACGTTTGTTCAAATACTTTGGCGAACCGCTCCAGAAGTTGAATGGAATTCGGATTTGGAACACTATTGGTGGTTATTCCAATATTACCGTGCGAGAAAAAAACGGAAGTGAGAAATCGGTGTTCTTTTAAATGGTCAAGATTGAAAGGTACACCTAATACATCCTTGATAAAGTGTACCCAGGCAGTTAGTGCATCACCGTGAATATCCTGGATCAGTAATTTTTCTTTCTTTTTCCAGGCATTATACATTTCCATAACAACAGGGGACTGATCAAATTTGGCCTTGAAGAACTGATCAACCAATTGACCATTCTGATCGGTAGCCCAAAATTCATAGGCCTGCTCCGCTTCATTGATAATTCTGATATTGAACCGGTCAGGGGTATTGTCCAGCAAACTCACTTGTTCAAATAATACCATGGCCACTTCACCCAACTCCTGACTGTTATGCATGGCCATGGTCCTGGCCCGGACCCTTTCCAGGGCCAGTTGTATCTCTGCCTCCCGCGCCTGAGCTTCGGCTTGCTGCAAGTCATTAAAGCGGGTATAGGTAAGGTTAAAGGCACTGGCAAAGCGCTCTAATATCTCCGTTTGTTCCTCGTTCAGGGGCTCCAGACTGGCTACATTTAAACAGCCAAACTGATTGAAGGATGCCGTAAGAAAAACACGTTCCGGCGCTTTCATCCCTTCGATGACAAAATCGGGAAGGTTTGACAATTCCGTTTGCGTAAATATCTCTTCGTCCCAGTCGATTTTTTCTTTTCCTTCCAGGACGTACAACCAATTGGTTGACTTTGCCTTCCAGGCTTTCAGGTAGGCGAGATATGGGTGAGCTTTGTGGTATTTGACAAAGTATCCTGAAGGGCGGTCAGGGTCTTCCGAATTGGCCATCCACCACATCGATCCTTTGGTGTCGGGGTCAAAGATCAGGATGATGCAGCGGGTGAGCACCAGGTCCAGCTTGGTTAGTTCCGTGAAGACCGTTCCGATCAATGCACTTAATTCCTCCGAAGACTGCATGGCCATGGCCCGGGCCCTGACCCGTTCCAGCCCCAGTTGAATTTCTGCCTCGCGGGCTTGCGCTTCTGCTTTCTGAAGGTCAAGAAAGCGTGTGTAGGTCTGTTCGAAGGCCGTAGCAAACCGGACAAAGATTTCAGTCTCAGCGAAAGGCTCCCGGGTAATGAATAGCAAATACCCATATTTAAAATAAGCTGCATGCCAGCGTTGCCATGTGGGAAACCGGATACCAGCGGCGTGCATGGCACGAAACATTTCTCCTGTTTCTCCCGGTAAAGACATCAGGTATTCAAAATGTTTTACCAGTGCGTCCCCTTCACCATCCTCGGTATATAAAGTTGACCCATCCAGCCAATGGAGGTACATGTTGCGCTCCGCAGATTCATCGTGGTTGGGGATGAATACCGAAGGCTGAAACTGGCCATCTGCACTCATAAAGAATTCACCATCGGCTTTGTTCCGATCCAGAAGCACAAATCCACACGAAAAAGGATTGCACCCCAAGCTGGCCGTTTGTTCAAAGAGCAGCGAAGCAGCGTCCAGCAGTTCCGAACTATTCTGCATGGCCATCGACCGGGCGCGAATCCTTTCCAGGGCCAATTGAATCTCCGCTTCCCTCGCCTGTGTTTCCGCTTTTTGCAAATCAAGGAAGCGCGTATAAGCTTGTTCGAATGCTTGCGCAAACCGGATGAGGATGCGTTTATCTTCCGGACTGAACGTATGCTGATTGTAGCGAAAGAGCTGAATGGCCGCATTTTTGGTAAAAGCTACCGCTCTCGAAAGCCCGGAGCCGGCTAAAATATATTCCTGACGTTTTAATGGAACATCGCGGTGGTTGGACCTGCTGAAATAATGATCAAAGAACTTGTCTTTCTGCGCTTTGGTCATGACATCCTCAAG
>JAGQXC010000278.1 GCA_020436785.1 Saprospiraceae bacterium
AATAAGATGAATCCCAAAAAACAATAAGGAAATATTATACCCTACGCCATGCAATTTGATCGAAAACAACGCCAGCGCTTCAAGTTGCTCTTCACTAAATACCTGCAAATATTCAGGGCCTGCCAGGATTGGCAATGCGGCATAGTGCGAAAGAGCCGTTACCGCCAGGATAATAATGCTGGCGAAACGAAATAAGGCCGTAACTATCGTAAGATTTTTACTGGTCTGTTTTAATAGGATAAATAATAATGCTGTAACCCCCACGTCGCAGAGGAGCATGATCAATTCGCTGACAAAACCAAAGCGGTACCAGGATTCCGAATTTACAATGTTCGTTGCGGTAATGGCTGCATTTTCGTAATCGACAAGACGATCGCGTACAAATACCTGCGCGATGAGCCCAAATAATATGATCATCAGGTAAAGGAAACCTGCTAAACGGGCTAGTCTAACCATTGAATGCATTAAAATAACGGTTGATTGCCGGAAGCTACTAAAATAACCGAACTTGTCCAGATCAACTTGTTTCACCATCAGGAGAAATGTTTATAAGCAATATCTGATAAATCCAGCCGGAAGAACCGGGTAGTCCGTCCCTGGCGACCTGATGGTATTCATAAATATTGCAAACCACCATAAACTATTTATGACTAAATTGTATAGGTGCAATCCCGTTTAAAAACCATAGGCAGATGAAATACCTGTGTTTACTTTTATTCGCTACATTCCAGTTGGCTACAAATCCATTATCCGGACAGTCTGCACCCCGTGCCCGGGATCTGGGAATCCCATTTGAAGGCAATCCTGGACCTTTTAATGCCATCACCGACGTCAAAGGGGTTTTGGTTGGCCATTCAACGCTGGTACATGGCGAAGGAAGTGAGGCCATCCGCACCGGAGTTACCGCCATCCTGCCGAATAAGGACCTGATCCCTTATCCGGCGTCGGTTTTTATATTTAATGGCGATGCTGAATTGTCCGGCGCAATCTTCGCGAAAGAATTTGGATACCTCCGATCGCCGATCATGCTGACCGGCACCGCCAGCAATGGCACGGTGTACACCTCCGTCATTAAATGGTCACTGGAACGCTTGCCTCATCCTATTTACCTGCCGGTGGTCATGGATACCTGGGACGCTCATATGAGTAATTTCAGGTTATTTCCTATGCAGGAAAGTCACGTTTACGAGGCCCTTGACGAAGCTAGGTCGGGCTCTGTCCCGGAAGGCAGCGTGGGCGGAGGAACCGGAATGACCTGCTATGATTTTAAAGCTGGCATCGGGACCGCTTCCCGGGTATTATCGCCCGAAAAGGGAGGATATACCGTCGGCGTCCTGGTACAAACCAATCATGGGAATCGCGAGGACCTGCTCATCGCCGGTGTGCCGGTCGGCAAGGAGATGAACCGTGAACAATTACCCATCATCAACGAAAAGGAAGGCGATGGTTCCATCCTCATCGTAGTGGCTACGGATGCTCCGGTGACCACCGAAATCCTCCAGGCCATGGCCAAACGGGCTACCTTTGGACTGGCTCGTACCGGCAGCCAGGGAAGCCCTTTCTCAGGAGACGTAATCCTGGCTTTCAGCACCCTCCAGTTTGAATGGTCGGAAGACGAACCCTACAAACGCGTCAACCTGGAATACCTCGGTCAGTACGAAACCGGTGCCTTGTATTCTGCAACCATCCAGGCCACGGAGGAAGCGATTATCAATTCCATTGTGGCCGGGAAGGACTTGACGGGAATTTATGGCACCACCTTTTATGGCATCGATCATGATCGGGTCAAGGAACTATTGAATAAATATCACCGGCTGCGATGATGCATTGATTCTCGTGATGAACCAGTATTTTCCTTTTGCCCTTTTCGGTTATCCATTATTCAAGCAAAATAGAACTTGAGCATCCACCCAATAAACTTCCCCTTTGACGACCCCTGCCCATCCGCTTTCCGGAGGATCGCTGAACCTCCGCGAAAAAAAGAAAGGGGCTCGGGTGCCGTCCACTTACCGTCAATCTGTTCCATACGATGGATCACAAAGCTTTTAAGATGCGTGTGAAGAAAAACTCCGTCAGGCTTGGATTGAATACGCCGTTTAGTTCAATAGCATTCCATTTCCAGACGCACTAACTGATCTTTCTATTTCACGGTGAAGGACAATAAAGCATTCCCCGGCAGCTCACCAATATAATCGTAACTTAAAATAACGAATCCTAAAAAAGTATATAAAAGTAATCCGAGGAAGAACAATTTGAAATGACACCAGCCTGGCGAAAGGGCCTACCGGCTAATTCTGGAACGATTCAGACAGGATCCGTTCCAGTTTCTCCACAGTTTTTATGGCGCCTGATGCTCTGGTAATGGCGCCCTGGTAATTGTCTTTGTTAAGGATCATAATGTTTCTGGCTATAGAGGGCCTCTGGAAAATGGAGGGATCAGAAACAATCAAAAACTCCTTAAACTTAAAATCAACAATGTATTGTTCCATGATCGGCACCCATTCGTCATTGAATGATTTTTCGATGTCGCCAACGGATTTAATGGTATGGCTGATTTCATCATCGTAATATTCCCCCAACAATAACCGCAATTCTTTATTGGACACCTGGTCAAGCCCCCTTGATTTTAGCGCTTCATAAGAATTCGTAATGGGTTGGAATCGTTCGAATTGGATAAAATAAGCGAGCCAATAGCGGAGGCTATCCGGAATATGATCCTCCGGGCCAATCGCCAGGATCTTATCGGCCGACGCAATGGCTTTGGTAAAGCTTGCATTAATTTCGATCAGTTTTGCCTTATCCTTTTTTAAATTATCTTGAATTTGAGAGAGCATTTCCCGTTCAAACGCTTTGCCCTTATTATCCTCATTCCAGTTATTGATCTGCAGGGCGATCAAAATTCCGATGACGACCAGGACGATTTCACCAATGGCATAGAGCAAGT
>JAGQXC010000279.1 GCA_020436785.1 Saprospiraceae bacterium
ACCTTGCGCAGGAAAGGCTTTGAACACGAAGTGGCCTGGGATGCCGTGGAAGGCCTGGATCTTCCCGAAGTAAATCTTTAAGAGCAGCATCAAACATTCTGGCATGACAATTCCCCGTCGGATCAATCCGGTGAGAGGCCTGGTGAGGCATCTATGTGATAAACATGCTGATGTTTGATTTGCTGAAATCCAAGCTGTTCATAGAATCGATGACTATCGGTCCGGAGGCTATTGCAGCGAACCCGGATCCGGTGAATATTCCGGTCCCTGGCCCAGTGGATAGCCGTTTTGACCAATTCATGTCCAATACCTTGCCGGCGATATCGTTCATCGACGATCAAACCACCGATTTCTGCCATTGGATCCGATTCCACCCGCAAACTCATGAATACATGGATCCATCCCACCGTAAGGGCTCCGTCGTATGCGATAAAAACCCGGTGATCGGGATGATCCAGCAATTGTACTAAACGATCCCGTATTTTATCCGGCGATCCGGAATAGCCAAGTTGACTAACCAGGTCAGATACGGCACCTAGATCAGTGGTGTTTTCGATGGTGCGCACGTCAATCCTCTTTCCCATAGCACTAAAATAGTAGTCAAATCGATATGAAAACCATTAGGTGATGAGGAAAACCCATCTCTCTTTATAAAGAACTTAAGCAAGATTTGATTGCTTTTTATAATTATTTGGAATGATATACCAGAAAATATGGATAATACAGAAAATCCATCTTTTTACCTTGGGGAAGGTTATCCCTTATAAATAGGTAAACTCCAGGAAAGGGTTTTTATCCGGATAATCGGTGGTGAAGTGCAATCCGCGGCTTTCATTACGCATACCTGCCGAACGGGTCACCAGGTAGCCGATGGTGATGAGGTTGCGCAGTTCGCACAACTGCGGAGAGAGGACGGAGGTATTGTACAGCATTTCGGTTTCCCGGAAGAGCAGATCCAGACGGTCCATCGCACGTTTACTCCGCACATTGCTGCGGACAATTCCGACATACGAGCTCATGATCTCTTTTAATTCTTTCCAGCTTTGGGTGATGAGGACCATTTCTTTTGGTTCGGTGGTCCCTTCTGCATTCCATTCCGGGATGCCGGTTTGTAAGGGCGTTTCGTCGATCGTCTTGGCAATGTCCAGGGCGATGCGATCGCCAAAGACCAGGCCTTCCAGCAGGGAATTGGAGGCCAACCGGTTGGCCCCATGGAGACCGGAACAGGTACATTCTCCGGCAGCATACAGATGATCCAGCGAGGTCTTTCCGATGGTATCGATCAGGATCCCTCCACAGAAATAATGGCAGGCCGGCACCACCGGGATCATTTGCTTCATCGGGTCGATGCCGATACTCAGGCATTTCTCGTAGATCGTCGGGAAATGATTTACAAATGCTTCTTGGTCCAGATGGGTGCAATCCAGGCAGACATAATCGTCACCCCGGACCTTCATTTCATTATCGATGGCCCGGGCGACAATGTCACGGGGAGCCAAAGATTTGCGGGTATCATAGCGTTGCATGAATTCTTTACCATCCTTGGTTTTCAGGATGCCGCCGAAACCGCGGACGGCTTCCGAAACCAGGAAATCGGGATTTTCGCCGGCCGGATTGAACAAAGCCGTAGGATGGAACTGAACAAATTCCATATTGGCGATGGTGCCTTTGGCCCGGTACATCATGGCAATTCCGTCCCCGGAAGCGATGGTCGGATTGGTCGTATTGCGATAGATCTGACCGGCTCCTCCCGTACATAAAACGGTCTTTTTGGCGATGAACGTTTCAATTTGGTGGTTGGATTTATTCAGCGCGTAGACGCCAAAGCAGGAAATATTGGGCGTGGCACGGGTGACGTTGTAGCCGAGATGGTGTTGGGTCAGCAAGTCAATGGCAAAAAAATGTTCATGGATGACGATGTTCGTCAAGGTGGCTGCCTTTTCCAGCAATGCGCGCTGGATCTCCCATCCGGTGAGGTCCTTATAATGCAGGATGCGGTTTTCCGTATGGCCGCCCTCACGCCCCAAATCGTAGGAATTTTCCGGATTTTTATCGAAGCGAGTGCCCCAACCGATGATTTCCTTAACCCGTTCGGGACCTTCTTTGACGACGATCTCAACCACATTCAGGTCACAGAGTCCATCGCCGGCATCCAGGGTGTCGGCGATGTGCTTTTCGTAGGTGTCTTTCTCAAAATCCCAGACGGCAGCGACACCTCCCTGTGCATAGCGGGTGTTGCTTTCATTGTCATCGGTTTTGGTGAGCACCTGGATATCCAGATCCGGGCGCAGCATCGCCAGTTTGATGGCCACACTTAAGCCGGCCACGCCGGAACCCAAAATGAGTACATCGGAGCTGTGTGTCATGGCTGATTCGGGTATTTCAATAACTGAAAAGGATACCTTTCGGTTTTGTATGTTTAGACTCAAAACCAGCGGAAAGGTAATGAAAATTGCAGTGAATACCCGGTTTCTCCTGAGCAATAAACTTGAGGGGATCGGCTGGCACACGTACGAAATTCTGCGCCGGTTGGTTCTTGCCCATCCGCAGGATTCATTCTATTTTTTCTTTGATCGCCCCTATGATCCCCAATTTGTATTTGCACCCAATGTCCATCCGTTGGTGCTCTATCCTCCGGCCCGACACCCCGTTTTATTCTATTGGTGGTTCGAATGGTCGGTGAGCCGTGCTTTGCGGCAAATCAATCCGGACGTGTTTTATTCTCCCGACGGATTTCTGAGCCTGAGGTCCCAGACTCCAACCCTCCTGACCATCCATGACCTCGCTTACCGGCATTTTCCCGAACAT
>JAGQXC010000280.1 GCA_020436785.1 Saprospiraceae bacterium
AATAACCCGGAAGATACCCACTACATCATCGGATCGGTGGTGGGACCACATCCTTATCCGGACATGGTGGCCCGCTTTCAATCGGTCATTTCCGAAGAAGTCAAATGGCAGTTACAGGAAAAGACCGGACGGGATCATCCGGACATCGTCATGGCCTGCGTTGGCGGCGGCAGCAACGCGGCGGGGATCTATTACCATTACCTGGATCGTCCGGAGGTGCGCCTGGTCGCGGTGGAAGCCGCTGGCCTGGGGATTCATTCCGGGGAATCGGCTGCCACCAGCGTACTCGGTTCAGCCGGAATCATCCATGGCAGCAAGACCTTATTGATGCAGACGGCAGATGGCCAGATCATCGAACCGTACTCGATATCGGCAGGATTGGATTATCCGGGGATTGGCCCGCTGCATGCCCATCTGATCCAAAGCGGCCGGGCCGAAGCCATCAGCATTACCGATGCGCAAGCCTTACAGGCGGCTTACCACTTAACCCGCATAGAAGGGATTATCCCAGCCCTGGAATCGGCGCATGCTTTTGCCGCCCTCGATCACCTGGCTTACCGTGAAGGCGATGTCATTGTGATCAATTTGTCCGGGCGGGGAGATAAAGATTTGGAAACATACATCAAACACCTACCGGATCATGCATAGACTGGAGCGACTATTCAAGGAAAAAAAGGAAGGCATCCTGAACATCTACTTTACGGCCGGTTATCCCCACCTGGAGGATACCGCGCACATCATAACCGGCTTGTCCAATGCCGGTGTGGACCTGGTTGAGATTGGCATCCCTTACTCCGATCCGTTGGCAGACGGACCGACCATCCAGTACAGTAGTGAACGGGCGCTCGCCAATGGTATGACCCTAGATCTC
The DNA here is from genome assembly GCA_020436785.1 of Saprospiraceae bacterium. GTDB lineage: Bacteria > Bacteroidota > Bacteroidia > Chitinophagales > Saprospiraceae > JAGQXC01. The sequence continues at coordinate 872 of JAGQXC010000280.1, forward strand.
CTCTTCCGGCAGGTACATGAAGCACGGTCTAAGACGGACATACCTTTCATCCTGATGGGGTATTTTAATCCGGTACTGCAATATGGGGAGGATCGCTTTTTCCAGGCGTGCGTCGATGCCGGCGTGGACGGACTGATCATTCCTGATATGCCATTACATGAATACGAGGAGGTCTACCGTGACAAACTGGCTGGCTATGGCCTGACGATCAGCTTCCTGATCACTCCACAGACTCCGGAAGAACGGGTTCGCAAGATCGATGCATTATCCAATGGATTCATTTATATGGTTTCCAGCAGTTCCATCACCGGGGCAAAAACAGAGATCCGGGACAATCAGCTGACCTATTTCCAGCGGATTCAGGCCATGGGGTTGATGCATCCCTGTCTGATCGGTTTTGGCATTTCCAATCACGAAACCTTCACCACGGCCTGTGTTTATGCTGCCGGGGCCATCGTGGGCAGCGCTTTCATCAAATTTCTGGGACAAGAAACCGGGGGTGACTTAAACCATCGCATCGGACAATTTGTCCATCAACTTAAAAATCCCGTTTCCGTATGATCATTCAACTGGAACAAGATATTTTACCGGGACAGCTGGCGGAAGTTCAGCGCGAACTTGAGGCCCGGGGCTACGCCAGTACAGAAGTAAAAACCCAATCACAACACTACCTGGTTGGTGTCGGTAAAAAACCGGTTGATATCCGGCAAATCGGGACCCTGCCCGGCATCCGCGATATTCACCGGGTGAGTGATGGTTATAAACTGGTTTCCAAAAAATGGCGCGTACACGATACGATCCTGGACCTTGGTGATGACATAAAGATCGGTAGCGGTCACTTTCAGATCATGGCCGGCCCTTGTTCGATCGAATCGGAAGAACAAGTCAGCGCGGTCGTGGATCACCTGGTGGCGAATAAGGTAAAGATCATGCGCGGTGGAGTCTACAAACCGCGCAGTTCGCCGTATTCATTCCGCGGGCTCGGCCAGGATGGTTTGAAAATGTTCCACCGCCTCTGCCGGGAACAAGGGATCCGGATCATCACGGAGGTCATGATGGTCGAACAAATTGGCGAGATGCATGATTATGTGGATATTTTTCAGGTCGGTGCCCGGAATGCGCAGAATTTCAACCTGCTGGATGCCCTTGGTGAAGTGGACAAACCGGTCTTGCTCAAAAGGGGTATGTCCGGAACCATCGAGGAATTATTGCAAGGAGCCGAATACGTATTTTCCCATGGCAATGAAAAAATCATGTTGTGTGAACGAGGCATTCGCACCTATGAAAGCGCCTACCGCAATACCATGGACATCAACGCCATCGCCATGCTTAAAAAGATGACCCACCTACCAGTCATTGCCGACCCCAGTCACGGGATCGGTATCCGGGCATTTGTGGAGCCGATCGCGCTGGCCAGTGTGATGGCAGGTGCGGACGGGGTGATCATGGAGGTGCATCAAACACCGGAGAAGGCGGCCAGTGACGGCCAGCAAACCCTTAATTTTGTCGAGGCGACCGACGCCTACCGTCGCATCCGGGCTGCGCGGGCCTTGTGGGAGGAATTTTAGAGCATTAGGCACTCGGATGACCCATCCCGGTAACGGATCCGAGCAGCCTCTCTACCTCTAATGACTTGCATCATTTCCAAAACTGGATTTATTTGGCTACTTGCTGGACGAAGTTGACTGAACTTCTTTCGGTTGGCCATGTGGGTGTTTTTGCATAACTTATTTTGGAAGAGATATTCATTCAAATCCAAATCTAAATCATTCAACATGGCTTATTCAAAAACTCAACTGACTGCACTGGTCATCCTGCGCATGTTGATCGGTTGGCATTTCCTTTATGAAGGGATGCTCAAACTGTTCACGCCGGAATGGACCTCCATGGGCTATCTGCGGGGAGCCCAAACCTTCACGGGACTTTTTAGTTGGCTTGCCTCTGAAAGCATGATTAACCTGGTTGACGGCCTGACCATCGCGGTCCTCATTGCCGTTGGCCTTTCACTCCTGCTAGGTCTTTTTACCCGGATAGGCGTAATCCTTGGGATGCTGATCATGGCAATGTTTTATCTGGCTCAACCGGCCTGGCCCGGTATGGCAGCGGTTGGACAGGCGGAAGGCAATTACCTGATCGTAACGAAAAACCTGATCGAACTGGCCGCTTTATGGGTGGTATTTCTCTTCCCGACCAGCGTATATGTTGGCCTGGATATGTACCTGACGAAACATACTCCGGCCGCCCTGGCCTGATCACCAATTCTTCACCAAAAAAAGCATTTGAACATGAATGACGATCAAAACATAAAAGACAATGGCCGCCGGAGTGCATTGAAAGGGCTATTGGGCATTCCTTTTGCTGCCGGTGCGGTATGGGGAGCCATCAAACACACCCAGAAACAAAAACTCGAAA
>JAGQXC010000281.1 GCA_020436785.1 Saprospiraceae bacterium
CCATAGGCTGCTTCCAACTTAATCTGGCTGGATTCGGGAAACGAGCCTAGTGATTCACGCAAATTTTCAAGGACTTCTTTGCGTATCAGGTGATCATCCGGCAGGGGCAAGACCGGACGGATTGAATCGGTCAGAAAAATGTGGGCTACGGTTATTTCATGTTCCGATGCCGGAAAAACGTGCAAAGCATAACGTAATGCATGTTGCGCATTGCTCGAAAAATCATACGGTATAAGGATACGCATAAGGCCCTGTTTTGATATCCTTAAATTAGCCTTCCCTACTTATAAAATCTCCAGAATAGGTCAACCTGCCAGATGATGCAGATCAATTTGCTCTGCAAAGATGCAGGTCCATTTCCTACTGAACCCGGGAAGATTCCAATTCCAGCCGGTAGTTGCTATGAGCGGCCAGGTAATCGTTCAGTTCTTCCAATGAATATTCCTGATCGGCTTCAATGATGGCTTGGGGCGGTTCGAGGGAGACACGCACAGCAGTGACATCATCCAGGTTTTGCAACAATCGCTGAACGGTGTGGACGCAATGGTTACAGGTCATTCCCGTTACTTGAAAGGTATTTTTCATATTCAATATGGTCTTGAATTCACTAAATCATTTTTCTATTAGACTTGCAAAATGCACCGGGTTAGGGACATATCCAGTGATATACATTACCCGTAATGAACATTTTACTTCTTTCCCCTCTAGTCTTCAATGACTCTTACCGTTGAACCACAAGTCAGCATCGCATCACCGAAATAAGGATTGAGGATGTTTTTTTGCAGGCTGAGCCAATCGGCACCGCGGTTATGATCGGCCATCGGGCAATGCTGTACGTAGACCGGTCGATCCATGGATCCAAATGCGCTAACCAGGCTGATCATATGTTGGGACAACGGTTTGAAAGAGTCACGGATTTTAGCCAGATCCTGCGCCCCGACCATTTTTTTCAACTGATCACCCATCGCAGGGAGGTGCTCGCGGGCCAATGCCGCCGCAGGCATCTGCAAATCACCGGATGGAAAAGCACTGACCTGCAGTTCCATCCGTTTAACAATCTCCTTGCCTGATTCCAAATCTCCGGCGACCAGAGCATCCTTCAGCAGGAGGTAATCATTCAGCAGTTTGCCAGTTGCATTTTTCACGGCTAATGGCACGGACATTTGGGGTGAAACGGTATCCCGGGCTGACGCATTCATTGGCATTTGCGGATTCATCATGCTGGGTTTACCGGCCAGTTGGGCTGCCGCATCCACGGCAAATGTGCCATGAACCACAATTTCCATTCCGGGCTTCAATCCTTCCTTGACCAGATAGCTGTCCCCCAGGTCAGGCCCTAAGTTGATCTCGTGCATCACAAAGGAAGGCATCCCGGAGTCCGGGTTTTTGACGTAAACCAATGATCGTTCTCCGGTCCACAGAACGGCTGAGGCCGGGATAACAATCTGGTCATGGGGTGAGCCAACCGGTAATTCCATGGTACCGGTTGCAAACATTTCCGGCTTTAGCCGGCCACCTGGATTTGCAACTTCCACGCGTGCTTTCGCCGAACGGGTGGCCGGATCGATCACCGGATCGATAAAGGTAATCCGGCTGGTGAACGGTATTCCCGGCAAGGATTGAAATGAAAATTCGATTTTGCTGCCCACCCGGATCAGATCCAGGTCCTGTTCATAGATATCAAAAAGAACCCAAAGGCGACTTAGGTCAACGATGTCGTACAAGGGCATACCGCGCATCACATAATCCCCGAGATTGACCTTTTTCTCCATGACCAAACCACTTACATCGGCTGTAATCGGGAAAGATTCCCGGGGCTTGCCGGTGGCCAGGATATCGTCGATCTGGGTCTCGGAAATTTTCCAGTTTTTCAACTTTTCCCTCGCGGCCTGATAAAGACCTGGTTGAGAATTCCGCATGGCATATGCCGTAAAGAGTTCCTGCTGGGCATTGACCAGGTCCGGGGAATAAATGGTGGCGAGTACTTGTCCCTGTTTCACTTCTTCACCGGTAAAGTTGACCTTTAACGATTCGATCCGGCCTTCCAGGTGAGTCACCTGGGAATAGATTTTACGCTCATCAGCCTGCGCTTTTCCAATGACCCGGATTTCCTTCCGGGCATTGCCGGTCCGGATCACTTCTGTTTGCACATTAGCGAGTTGCATGGCGGTAGCACTCATGCGGATCGCCAAGGGATCGGCATCGCCGGTTTCATCCGTAAGCGGGATCAGGTCCATGCCGCAGATGGGGCATTTGCCCGGTTCGTGTTGACGAATCTGGGGGTGCATTGAGCACGTCCACCATTCCACGGCAGCGGCTGCGTCCTTCGTGGCAGTATCCGGCTCAAAGGATGCCGTTTTCTGGCCCGGAGCTATCCATCTGCCAATAAATATTCCCAGTACGAGGGTGACTAAAACGGTCAAGATGATGGTGCGATTTATTTTTTTCACGAGTGATTTGATTTTATTGATTGATGTCCGGATAACCCCGCAAACTCTTCCGGCGGGCATCCGCTTGGTAATAATTCATTTTCAATTCGACTTGTTCCATTCGGTAATCCAGCAACTGTTGTTCCAGCCGCAATATTTCAGTCAGGTCTCCTTTACTGTTCCGGTATTCTGTCGTCAGCAATTCAAGTATTTGCCGGGTTTTCTGATACTGATTATCTCTTTTTTGATAATTCACCACTGCTTTATCCATGAGGTAACGAAGATTTTCATCTTCTTTTCTTAACGTCAACATGCTTGCATCTTTCAATTCCGCATATTGTACCTGCATCAGCTTTTGTTCTGTTACTGCGGCATCGTATTTCTTATTCCAGATCGGTACGGTCACTGAGAACATGGGCATGATCATGTCCCGCCCGGTATTGGGGGGTATCTCGACGTTGGTATTTTTCCGGCGAATCAAGGGCATGTATTGAAGCCCAGCACCGATCATCGGTTTGCGGTCAAGGTCGGCTTGTTGCATGGCAGCCTGAGCTACCGCGATTCGTTGGTCCAGCAATGCCAACACCGGGTTATTGTCGTAGGAAGAATCCTGAAACATTGGGAAATCAATCGGATCCATTGTCTCCGGCATCACAATGAGATCGTCTTCCTCACGATTCAATAAAATATTGAATTGTCTTTCCAGCGATGTCTGCTCGGCTTGCAATATTTCAAGATTGGCCAGGATATCTTCCTTCATGACATCGACCCGGAGCACATCCGACATGGGAGCCAGGCCCTGCTGGAATTGCGTCGTGGCCAACTGGCGTATGTCATCCAGTAAGTTTAAATTTTGCCGTTGTAATTCCTGCTTTTCCCGATTGGCGATCAGAGGGTACCAGGCATTCCGAACCTGATCGATGATATCATTCGCGGTGACCTTTCTTTCTCCCAGAAACACCTCCGCCAGTTTGACAACGGTTTCTTCCTTAGCATCCAGCACGCTACGCCAGGGAAACATTTGCATGGCGGAGACACTACCGATTTGATTGCCCATAGGCAACATCATGGGATTAAGAAATACAGATCCATTGACCTGGGGTTCAGGCCACGAACGGACCTGAGGTATCTTTTCCATGGTCGCCTGATAGGCCATCTGGCTGGCTCGAATGGCCGGGCTGTTTTGCAAGGCCAGGGATAGGTAGGTATCCAGATCCTGCCCCATCACGGAACTCCAGGAAACCGGCAATAGCCCAATGGTCATTGCCAGGATTTTATGATTAAATCTTGTTTTCATCATTGGAATGTTTTTTCACCACATTTTCACGCCACATGGCCTGCAAGACCGGCACAACAAACATGGTCATTAATTGAATCGACATGCCACCGAATGTAGGAATGGCCATCGGTACCATGATGTCAGCCCCTTTACCGGTGGATGTCAGTACCGGTAGCAGGGCAATCAGGGCCGTGGCAGCGGTCATCATGGCGGGACGAACCCTTTTTTTGCCTGCTTCGAGGACAGCAGCCCGTACCTCGGCAACCGTGCCTGGTTGACGTTCTTCAAATACCTGATGAATGTAGGTTCCCATGATCACCCCGTCGTCGGTCGCAATGCCGAAAAGGGCAATAAATCC
>JAGQXC010000282.1 GCA_020436785.1 Saprospiraceae bacterium
CCACGCCGGCAGTCCCGGAGAAATAAACAACTGTTCATTTGTTCACGAAATTCAATACTAAATGAAAAAGATCCTTTTTGCACTGTTGATGACCAGCTTTCTGGTCACCAATTTTTCGTATGCCCAAACGGCCGATGAGGTGATTGAGTCCTACCTGGAGACCATTGGAGGACGCGACGCAATTGCGGCCATAAAAACCATGAAATCCGTTGGAAAGGTGAATTTTCAAGGCATGGAAATTCCTTTCACCATGTACCAAAAAGCACCTGGGGCTCAAAAGTTGGTGATCAATTTCCAGGGCCAGGAAATCACCCAAATGTCTTTTGACGGAAACGAAGGCTGGGGCACTAATTTCATGACCATGGAGCCCGAAAAGTGGGAATCGGAAGACAGTGAATTGATGAAGTCAGAGATGGACTTTCCCGAAGTATTCCTTACCTACAAAGACAAAGGTTACTCGGCTGAGTTGGAAGGAGAGGAAAACATTGAAGGCACCGATTGTTACCGGCTTAAATTGACCAAAAAGCCGATGACCATCGATGGAAAGGAAGAAGAAAACTTCGTCTACTATTTCATTGATAAAGAAACCAATGTACCGGTTATGGTCCGTAATGTCATCCACAAAGGGGATATGAAAGGAAAATCACAGGATACATTTATGAGCGACTATCAGGAGGTAAATGGAGTTTATCAACCCTTTACCCTGCAGATTAAACTGGATGGCCAGACCATTCAAAGCCTGAGTCTGGATACCGTAGAAGTGAATGTGGATATGGATGATGCCTTGTTCGCATTTCCTGGAAAATAAATGCATTGTTTCGGGCCTGTCCAGGTTAATAGGGGCCGGCCTGAACTTGTTTCACCACCCACCTGTTGGAGAACATCCACATTGCTAAACTTTAAGCCTACAAACCTTATGAAACAACTATTTGTTTTGATGGCGGCATTCCTGCTCACCATGCCTGCCTACAATCAACAGGCCATCACCATCAAAGGAGAAGAATTATTTGGTGGTCTTCGCGGCCGGCATATCGGACCTGCCCTGATGAGTGGACGTATTTCACGGGTCACCGGACATCCCACCGACTCTAAGGTCATTTACATCGGAGCTGCCGGTGGTGGCGTATGGCGTTCCGTGGATGCCGGCGTCACCTTCAGTTCTATTTTTGATAAATATGCTCAATCCATTGGTGCCATTGCCGTCGATCCGGCAGACCCGGACCAAACCATCTGGGTTGGTACCGGAGAGACCTGGACCCGCAACAGTGTTTCGGTGGGTGACGGCATTTACAAAACAACCAACGGTGGACAGAGCTGGACGAAAATGGGGCTTGAGCAATCCGAGCACATTGCCAGCATCCAAATTGATCCGAAAAATCACGACATCGTATATGCTGGCGTCCTGGGAGCATTATGGGGAGACAGTGAGGATCGGGGTGTCTATAAATCCACCGACGGCGGTAAAAATTGGGATAAGATTCTGTATGTCAACCCGACCACCGGTTGTTCGGACCTGGCCATGGATCCGCGTGATCCAAATGTCTTATATGCCGCTTTCTGGGAATGCCGCCGGACAGCCTGGTCTTTCAGTTCAGGAGGTATGGCCAGCGCCCTCTATAAGTCCACCGACGGGGGGCAGACCTGGAATAAAATTCACAACGGATTTCCACAGGGCCAATTGGGACGTTTCGCCATCGCCATCGCCCCCTCCAATCCGGACATCGTTTATGCCGTTGTCGAAGCCGAAAAAGCTGACGACAAAGGTCTTTACCGTTCGGAAGACGGAGGCCTGAACTGGAAGCACCTGAATTCGGACTTTGGTTTGACTGTGCGTCCGTTCTACTTCTCACGCATTGTGGTCGACCCGGCCAATCCGGACATCATCGTGAAAGCGGGTCTGAATGGTTCCATCAGTAAAGACGGAGGTAAAACCTTCCGGGATATCAATGGAGGGGTCCACTCCGACCTCCACGACTTTTGGTTTGATCCCAATCATTCATCCACCATTTATCTCGGATGCGACGGCGGAGTATATCGTTCCTGGGATGGAGGCAATGCCTGGGAGATGGTCAAAGGCTTGCCGGTTTCTCAATTCTATCAGGTAGCTGTAGATAATCAACAACCCTATAAAGTATACGGAGGACTCCAGGACAATGGATCGTGGGTGGGTGTTTCCTCCAAGCCCGGAGGCGTGGAGAACCGAGATTGGATCGGTGTAGGCTTTGGCGATGGATTCCGCGTATTTCCCAATCCGGGCGATCCGAACATCGTTTATTCCGAGATGCAGGGCGCCGAAGGGGTCTGGCGTTTTGACATGAAGAAAAACCAATCCAAAACCATCAAGCCGTATGCTCAGGAAGGAGATCCCAAACTGCGGTTTAACTGGAATACACCGATCACCACCAGCCATCATCAGCCTGACCGTCTGTACATCGGAAGCCAATACCTCCATAAGTCCGAAGACCGTGGTGAGAGTTGGACAAAAATTTCACCGGACCTGACAACCAACGATCCGGCCAAACAACAACAGGCCAATTCAGGTGGTCTGAGCACGGATAATTCTGGGGCTGAAAATCACTGCACCATTTTTGCTATCGGTGAATCGCCCATGGATCAAAACATCATTTGGGTCGGAACCGATGACGGTAATGTACAGGTCACCTTCGATGGCGGTAAATCCTGGAGCAACGTAACAGCTAATATCCCGGACCTGCCAAAAAATACCTGGGCCTATTTCATCGAACCCAGCCACTTCGACAAACAAACGGCCTATGCCGTATTTGACGGACATACAGCCAGTGACATGAATCCTTATGTCTACAAAACGGAAGATGGCGGCAAGACCTGGAAATCACTGGTGACGCCGGATATCAAAGGCTTCTGCCGAAACATCCGGGAAGATTATGAAAATAAAAACCTGCTCTTCCTCGGCACCGAACTGGGCCTTTTCATCACCCTGGATGGTGGTCAGAACTGGTCCCAGTTTACCAACAATGTACCCTCGGTTGCCGTGCATTGGATTGCCCAGCAAGAGCGGGACGACGCCATTGTGTTGGCTACACATGGCCGGGGCTTGATCATCATCGACAACATTCATTTGCTGCGTCAGATCACTCCCGGGGTCACTGGTGAAGAATTGCACTTCCTGAAGAATAAACCCTCCATCATTCGTGAAGCCAGCGGATATGCCGGCTATTCGGCAGTGGGTGAATTTGTGGGAGAAAACCCTTCTTACGCCGCACAGATCGCCTACTTTATGAAAGGACGACACACTTTTGGTAAAATGACCATGGAAATCATGGATCAGAAAGGAAACGTCATTTCCGAATTAACTCCCGGCAAATCCAAAGGCATCAATATTGTCGATTGGAATTATAGTTATAAGCGCCCCAAAGTAGCCAAAGGCAAAACACTGGCATTTGGCGGCTTCTCCTCGCCGACCGTTCCGGCGGGAACCTATAAAATCCGGATTACCAAGGGCAAAAATGTGTACGAGGAAGATCTGGTCCTTCAATATGACCCGGAGTCCATTCATTCACAAGCCGACCACATCGCCCAGCATGAAACGGCGATGAAACTGTACACGATGAATGAAGACCTGGCTTACCTGGTGGATGAGATCGACAATCTTCATGAGGCCGGCAAGAAGCTTCAGGCGAACCCGGTGAATAAAAAAATAGCCAACCTGCTACCTGGATTAATGATGGAATTGGAAAAGC
>JAGQXC010000283.1 GCA_020436785.1 Saprospiraceae bacterium
AACGCATTGCTAATTATTACCCGGCTGATACGCCAGCAACATACGAAGATTTAAGTCAGCCAGTAACACCGCGTACCAAGCATCAAGGTACTGATCCTGAGCTACTTGCAGTTGGTATTCGGATTCCCGTAACGCTGTTGGCAACAGGACACCTTGTTCAAAGCGGAACTGATCCGTCTGATAAAGTTCGTTCGCGAGTGAGCGATTGGCTTTGGCTTCATCAAGAGCTGCTTTGGCTTGGTTCATCGCTAATATCTCATGAGCATATTGCTGCTGGTAATCGTATTTCACCTTTACCGTATTCAACTTCCATTTTTCGAGGGCCCACTGATGATCCTGTGCGGCTAACCGGGCTTGTTTTCCATCGAAAATGGGTATGGACACCTGAACACCCAGGTAATTATACGGATACCAGGTTTTCCATTTTAAGGGGTTGAACCGATCATTCAGTTGGAGTAATCCATAGTGTCCATAGGCGCTAATGGTCGGTTTATTGTCAGCCATGACCTCCTGTTGCTGCAGGCTTTCCCAGTGTTCATTGAGGATCGACCGCTTCACTTCAGGGCGTAAGGTTACTTCAAAAGCAGGTTGCCCGGAATTCGGCTTCACCAGATCCTCAAGCGTTTCAGAGATCCTTACGGGAGTTGAGGTTTCCATATGCATGACTTGCTTCAATCGTAACACAGCCATGTCGTAATCTTTCTGCGATTGCTGCAATCCCAACCGGGAATTCGCTTCACTCACTTCCAGTCTTTTCTTGTCATTTTCCAGGATGGTGCCCGCCTCCCATTGATTCTGTCCAACCTGCAAGTTAAACTGAGCCCGGGAGAGTGCCTGACTGTCCAATTTCATTTTCTCCGCGTAATAAACCGCCGAATAATAGGCCTGGAGGACTTCCTGCCGGACAGAAAGGGTATCCTGTTGCTGGGCCAGCACCTGATCTGCCAACCGGTTCTCATTGATCGCCCATTTTAGTTTATTGGTTGGATCATAGATCAATTGATCCACCTGCAATCCCAGGGTATTGGAAAATCGGGTTCCAAACTTTACGGTTGAGGTGCCTTCCGGGTCCTGGCCGGTTATATCGAAAGGCAATACGGTCGACTGGAGCTGGGTATTAACCCGGAAATCTCCGTTAGCGCGGATTTGCGGCAATCTGGCTGCACGGATCTTCTCATTCGCGGCAGCAGCCAGATGATAATCCAAATCACCAGACTCCAGGTCCGGTCGTTGCTTAATAGCCAGATCCACTGCCTTTGTCAGGGTCAGGGAAAGGGGTTCCTGGGCCCGGCTTAAGCACGCCCAACCAAGAATTCCCGTCAGAAATACCGCCTTGAGAAATAATGATACTTGCATTTTCATTTTGAACGGATAATTAATTTATCTGAAGACCGCCGCCGGCTCCAGTTTGGTAATCTTGCGCATCCCGAATAAACTTCCGAGCAATGCAATCATCAAGGTGACTCCGACCAGCGTATAACTTAACCAGGCAGTCAGTTCCAATTGCAATGATCCTTGCGTGGCGCGGATAAAAAAGACCAACAAGCCATAGGCGATGGCAAATCCACTCACGGCATACATGCTGGATTGAAATAATATCAATCGCCGGATCTTGCCATTGGTTGCTCCAATCGCTTTCAGGGTACCGTAATCTTTAATCCGGTCACTGACCGCAGAATACATGGTTAATCCGACAATGGAAAATCCGGTGATGATGGCAAAAACCACCAGCAAACCAAACGAGGCCACAATGCCACTACTGGTCGCATAATACGCCAACGATGAACTACGAAATTCCGGTCCTGAAGTGGCCCTGACATTCGGAATTACCCGGTTGATGGCGTCCACCACCTGAGGAATTTGGTAACTGGTATCCCATTCAACCAAAAAAGCCGAAGCCTCCGTCACCGGAAAATTGGTGAGGGAACGGGCTTTTTCAATGGAGGTAAATGCATAGGGAACGCCTAGCCCTTCGGTATGGTCGGTGCGACCAACAATGCGCATCTTTTGACCATTGAACTCAACATAATCACCAATACGAACCCGCGAACCATATTCGGTATTGGCCTGATCCAGGAATAGACCTCCAGCGGATAACATATCCATAGGATTACCGGCACGAACATTCCAGGGTCCTCCGGCAAAGGTCGGCGCTTCCGTACCGATCAGCGACAATTGATACTTCTTACCATCGGGAAATTTCAGGGTGCCTCCACTGAAAATCAACGGATGTACAGCGGCAACGCCTTCCACGCTTTGCAATTCCCGGGCAATACGCATATCCAGGGATGGTAAATCCGTTACCTGGGTACTTTTCGGGCTGACAACCCAGATGTATTGTTGATTATAAGTCGCCAGCGATACTGTACTGCCCAGTAGCGCCAAAGCAATCATCACCTGCTGGCCGACCAGAAAAACCGACAGGACCATCCCGAAAAGGATTCCAAACATCTTCGCCTTATCAAACCACATGAATTTGAACGCGTCTTTCAGCATGGCTTAAGGGTTTAGAAAGATGCGACAATCCACCCAGCTACCAAAGAGGGGCATCTTACCCTGATCCAATTGGACCTTGACTTCCCGCACCCGGCGGTCTTCCAACTCCGTGGATTGATTTTTGAACAGTGATTTTTGACTCAAGTAACTTGCGGCGAAGATCACTTTTCCGGTCGCCAGTTGTTCTCCGGTCATCTGCGAATAAATGGCGGCTGATTGGCCTACTTCGACCCGGTCGGCAAATAATTCATCTACTTCCGTCCTTGCCACGACCGGGCCGGATGGAGCATATTCCAGAATTTGTGTCGAATTGGAAACGTACTCACCGGTATGCACGAGGACTTTAAGGATCTTTCCATCCTCCGGCAAATGGATCCGCTTCTTGGTTAATTGGGTCTGATCATACCGGATGTCCGCTTCCAATGCCGGACGTTGCGCCTGGGTTTGCAGGTATTGCGCTTCAGCAACACGAACTCGTTGCCGCAGGGTAGCCACCTGGTCTTCCTGATCACGCACCTGTTGGGGCGTTTCCGCATTGCCTGCCAGTAATTTTCGTGCCAGAGCCAGGTCTTTTTCGGCCTGCTCCAGATCCAGCCGGACCTGGTCCAGATTGGCTTGTGCGACCTGTTCCGCAGCATCCTGTGCCAGCATTTTACTTTGGGCCTGAGCCAGTTGAGCCCGCGCCAGGTCCACGTCTAATTGCAGGATCTCCGTTCCGGCTTTCACTTCCTGATTATCGGTAACCAGAACGTTCACGATTTTACCGGCAGCGCCGGCAGTCAACTGGATGATCTCTGATTCCGGTTCAATCCTGGCCACACCAAACACTTCATTTTTTACCGGTAATGTCGTTGAATCCCGGGGCATAGCAGGGTTACTTTCCGGAGCATTATTACCGGAACAAGCCATCATTCCCATACTGACAGACAGCAGGAATAGGGATGACGAGGTTAAAAGATGTATTGTTTTCATGGAGCATTTAAGATTTAAGCGCTTCAATCTCGACGTGATTTACGTAGCCGTTTTTAACTTCCACCGCCCGGTCAGCATAAGCTGCCAGGCGTGGATCATGCGTTACGACGGCCACTGATTTACCATCCTTAGCCAACTGCCGCAGTTCGGTCATGACTACCCCGAATGAGTCCTTGTCCAGCGACCCGGTAGGTTCGTCACAAAGGATGATCTTAGGATCGGATACCAAGGCCCTGGCAATGGCAATCCGCTGTTGTTGGCCACCGGACAATTGTTTGGGCAGGTTTTTCCGGCGATCCGTCATTCCCACCATTTCCAGTGCTTCGTCGACCCGCTTGCGGATGGTAGCACCTGGCAAGCCTTGTAGTTTGAGTGGAACAGCGACATTCTCTGCTGCGGTTAGAGGTGCCAGCAAGTTGAATTGCTGGAAAACGAAGCCGACAGTTCGCAGTCGCAATTGAGCAAGTTCGTTGGCTCTCATTCGGTTGACATGGTGGCCATCCACATACAATTCACCAAAACTCGGATAGATCACACAACCAATCAACGACAGCAATGTGGTCTTCCCTGATCCGGAAGGACCAATGATCAGCAACAACTCCTGCGCTCTCAGTTCGAGATCAGTTGCCTGCAGCGCCACGATCGTCTGGTCTCCTGTTTGATATTTTTTACCTACTCCTTCAAGTCTTGCAAGCATAGATCAATTTAGAATTATACTTCATTTTTGAACTTATATTAGAACAAATAGTTGATTATTTGCATGAATTTTCCTCAAAAAAAGATATTTTAATTCATATTTGAATTTATTATACCATCATTATGCCTTCTTCAAATAAAATTGTCGAATTGGTAAACCGCTGGGCTGAAATGGAATCGATCCATCCTGACCTGACTCTGGAACGCTTTTGCTGGCACCTACTGGGCCGAATGCCCGAATATGGATCCGAACATCCCTATTCTCTGAATGCCAGGCTGGCTGGTTTGGCAGGCCGGTTATCAAAATTTGCCACCCTTTATTCAAAAAAAGCCCTGGAATCCTTCACCCTCAATACCGTGGAAGAATGGGTGTACCTGGTCCGTCTCCAACAGCTTGGGCAACCCAAAAAATCCGAATTGATCTTTGAATTGATTTCTGAATTTCCCTCCGGAAGTGAAATCATCAAACGGCTGATCAAGAAAGGATTGGTACAGGAATATCGGGATCCGGATGACCGTCGTTCCAAGCGCATCGAAATCACACCACAGGGGCGACATTTGGTATTTGCCAGTTTCCCTGAAATGGAACGGGTCGGAGAAATGGCTTTTGGCATCCTGACCGACGATGAAAAAATCGTGTTTCTAAAAATCCTGGAAAAATTGGACCGGCATCATGGTCAACATTACAAAGCGGTTCGGCAGGCCGGATTCCGGGAAGCGTACCGCCTGTTGAAAGACACCGGAGACGAAACACCTGAATTCGATTAACCGGATCAAGGTAGGCATTCCAAGATCCTGTTATTTTAAATACCTTACCCCTAAATATTCAAGTTATGCAGCGCAATCGGATGGAAGCTTTCAGCGATGGGGTATTAGCCATCATCATCACCATCATGGTCCTGGAGATGAAGATTCCGCATGGTGCCGAATTCAGTGATCTGAAGCCCCTGATCCCTGTCATCCTGAGTTACGTTCTGAGTTTTGTTTATCTGGGGATCTACTGGAGCAACCATCACCACCTCATCCATTTAATATCCCGGGTCGATGGCGCCCTTCTTTGGGCAAATTTGCATTTACTGTTCTGGCTATCGCTGGTTCCTTTTGTAACCGGATGGATGGGTGAGAATGATTTTGCCGCCGCTCCGGTCGCATTGTACGGTTTCATCCTGTTGATGGCCGCAGTCGCTTGGACCATCCTCTTAAAGGCGGCTTTAAAACGGGAAGGAAAGCAATCAAGGTTGGCTCAAGCCATCGGCAATAACCGTAAGGGTAATATATCAATGATTCTTTATTTGCTAGGTGTGCCTGCAGCGTTTGTCAGCCCATGGTTGGCGGGTGTGTTTTTTGTCATTGTTGCCATCATGTGGATTGTACCGGATCGCCAGATTGAACGGGTTGCCACCCAGGACCCGGAGTAAAGTCGATATCTAATCCTTTCCTTCCAGCATGGGATCTGGCCTGATCACCAGTGTCTGCTGCTGGACTTGCTCACCTACTTGCAATGTCAACACATAGGTCCCGGGGCCGGCAACAGTGATCGCATACTCGTCTTCCACCGGCATCGGATCGTAGGCCGACTGCAATTCATGCAACTGGTGCCGGCGCGTATCGTCGTCTTTCGCCTGTACAAATCGGCGGTAGCGGCTTTGGTTCGCTGCGGAAGGATATTCAGAAAGGTAGTCCTGCCAAACGGCTTCCACGGCTTTTCGCTCAGCTTCCGTATAAGGTGCCGCATCAAACTCCCGGTTCCAGCGATACCGGTGTATCCCCGGATTCCGGTCCACGGGGATTTGATGCAAGTGCCCGGACCAGTCGGCCACAGTCAACGAAATCTTCACTTCTTCGGCTACATCGCCGATGTAATAGTTGATGGTGGGATAACAGGTAAATTCAGCCCTCGGCAGACTGGAAGTATTTTCGATCTCGGGGGGATTGGTGCCGGCAAATAAAAAATGGCCCCGCTGGCCACCGCGGCTGGTATTTTCCCATAAAGTGGCCGGAGACTGCACAAACAAGTAAGCAGGACTTGTACGAACTGCCGCAGTCATTTGCTCCAGAGGAGATAGGTCGTCGGCGATCCACAGACTTCTTCCGTGCGTGGCAGCGATCAGGTCCCGGTCCCGTTCGTGGATGGCCAGATCGTAAACCGATACCGTGGGAAAGTTCTCCATAAAGCGTGCCCAGGTACTTCCCCGGTCCAACGAATACCAAATCCCGGTCTCCGTACCCGCAAACAACAGATCGGGGTTTGCAAGATCTTCACGGATCACCCGTACGACTTCATTCCGGGGCATTGACGAGGTCAGACTTACCCAGGTTTTTCCATAATCGTCGGTGCTAAATATCCAGGGATGAAAATCGTCGCTCCGGTGGCCATCAAAGGAAAGATAAGCCCTTCCCGGCTGAAAATGGGAAGCTTCCAACCGGCTAACCCATAGGCCCGCCGGCACTCCTGGGACGTTGGTGCGTAGATTTTGCCAACTTATGCCGCCGTTCCGGGTTATCTGAACATTTCCGTCGTCGGTCCCTACCCAAATCACCGATTCATCGATCGGAGAGATGCTGATCGTAGTGATGCTGCAGTGCGTCTCGGCCCCTGTGTTGTCGGGAGTCACTCCCCCACTGGCATCTTCTCTCGTCTTTTCAGGATCGTTGGTTGAGAGATCCGGGCTGATCAGCCGCCAGGAATTTCCCTGATCGACGGATTCAAGCAAATGATTGGCTCCCGCATACAATTTTTTATCCGGATGAGGACTGAGGATGAGTGGGGCTGACCAATTGAACCGCAGTTGATCCGTTTGGCCCTGCAGACCATAAGCCTGGGGATTGATTATGTTCCGGTGGGTGGGTTTGATATAGTGTTGCCGGTGGGTAGGGATATCATAACGACTGTACCCGCCATTTTCCGCAGAAGTAAACGCAGTCGTCCAATCATCCGGATCGACGGCGGCGTACTGGCCGTCGCCCCAGTGCAATTTCCAGTTGGAATCGTTAAGGATACCGCGTGCATCACGGGTAAAAGTGGCGGTGCCATAGAAGCCATTGTCCTGCAATCCGCCATAGACATAATAAGGATCCCGCATGTCATAACCGATGCGATAGTATTGAGCAATGGGCAAATTGTCAAACAATTGAAAGTGTAGCCCCCCATCCTGGGTCAAGGAGACACCTTTGTCAGCGCCCATGTAATACCGGTTTCCATCCTGCGGATCGAGCCACATGGCATGAAAGTCACCGTGAATTTCCTGGTCCGCACTTCCGTTCTCCAGCGTTTTACCCCCATCGGTAGAAACCATAAAACGGGTGGTCAGCAAATACACTATTTGAGGATCAACCGGATTGATACGAACCTGGGAATAATAAAAGGGGCGGTTGTTATAGGTGTTCACATATTTCCACGATTTGCCTCCATCTTCTGACCGGTACAAACCGGATCCGGGCTGATCCAATGAATTGGAAGCTCTGGCCTCGATCAATGCCATCAGGATCCGGGGATTGCTCTGCGCGATGGCCAATCCGATGCGGCCGGTTTCGCCTCCTGGAAGACCTGCTGTCAGTTTTTGCCAGGATTTACCATTATCGATGGACTTATAAATACCACCTTGTATCCCGCCGCTGTAAAATGTCCAGGGTTGGCGAAGGCGGTGATACATGGCTGCATATAAAATATTCGGGTTGTCGGGGTCCCGGACCAGGTCGGTACAACCCGTCTTACCATCCTCCGGCAATCCTTTTTCGGGTTTGGACCACGATTTGCCACCATCGCGACTGATGAACAATCCCCGCTCCCCGCTGTATCCCCAGAGGTGGCCGGAAGCGCAGGCACAGATCTCGTTGGGATTTCTGGGATTAAGGACGACCCGGGCGATATGACCGGTCTGTTCAAGGCCTTGATTTTGAAATGTTTTCCCCCCGTCTCGGGAAACATAAATGCCATGACCCCAGGAAGTGGAATTCCGGTTGTTGGCTTCCCCGGTTCCAACCCAGATCTCCAAAGGATTGGCCGCCTGGATAGCAATGTCACCAATTGAAGCCGTTTCATAGTTGTCAAAGATCGGCTCCCACGTTATACCGGCATTTTCCGAATGCCAGACGCCTCCGGAAGCGGTGGCAATCCAAACCTTGGTGAAGTCATTGGGAAGAGCCTCTACATCCACAACCCGACCCCCGGGATTGGCCGGGCCAATGTTGCGCCAGGAAAAGGACTTGGTGTCCTCCGGAGTCTGGGAATAAACACTCAGTTGAATGGTAGCCAGTAAAAAAGTTAAAATGATGGAGCGCATAGTTAAATACCATTTGATTTAATCACAAGTCGATCGGACTTAAACCATAAAAATAACAAGCACTCCCAAGAAAACCGGCAACGTCTCCTGATTTCATTCGCTGGGAGTCCCATGCTGCCGCCCCACTCCGCTTTACAACGAATGGCTTGGAAAACATTTTCCGGATACCTAAAGTAATTGATCAGTTTATTCGTCTCTAATAAGAAATCAGCTAGTTTCACTGGTAGGAAAATGACCACCACCGAACGAAAACACATATCGACCGTCGTCAAGGAATACGGCCAACGCCTGTTTCGCTTTATTCGGGGCAGGGTGAATTCCGATGAGGACGCCGAAGATATTTTACAGGATGTTTGGTTCCAACTGAGCAATTTAGGTAATCTGGATGAACTGGAGAGTGCCGGAGCCTGGTTGTACCAGGTAGCCCGAAACCGGGTCACTGATCTGTACAGGAAAAGAAAAACAGACTCATTGGACGGGATGTTTCTGGCAGACGATCCGGACATTGCTCCCGTTCGGGATTTGCTGTTGCAGGATGACCTGGACCCGGAAGTTCAATTCTTTCAGGAGATGTTTTGGGAAGAACTTTTTGCAGCACTGGAAGAACTCCCTGAAAACCAGCGCAGCGTATTTATCCTGAATGAACTGGAAGGAAAAACGCTGCAGGAAATCGCAGATGCTTCCGGAGAGAAACTGAAGACCGTCATCAGCCGTAAAGGCTATGCCGTAAGCCATTTGCGTAAAAAATTATTCAATCTTTACGAAGAGCTAAATTTTTAAAGCCACAGACATGAAACCGTCGTACCGACCCTACTGGAAACCCCGCCACCGGATGTTCATCGTTCCGGTCATCGCCATGATCCTCCTGGCAAGTGCGCTTGTACAGTGGCTATGGAATCTCCTATTGCCCCATTTATTACAAGCTCCCCGGATCCGTTATGGTGAAGCGATCGGATTGCTCATTTTATCACGCATCCTATTTGGTGGTTTTCATTTTCGCAAGCCATCCACGGGCTCACACCGATCGGGATTTCGCGAGAAATTCATGAATATGAGTGAAGAAGAAAAACAGCACTTTCGCGAACAATGGAGGAATAAATGCCGTCCAAACAAGGACGATTCCTCCAATTAAAGGCATTTAACGGACAGTTGCATTTGAACAATGTCCTTACGGGGACTATTTGAATCCGAAGTTTCGATGATGCAACCATGAGCCATTATTAAACCTGAATTCCTGACCCAAACATTCAAATCGAATTCACCATCCATCAATCCGTACCCTCTTCGATCCGGGGCATTCCACCGCATCGTACGATTCAGAATATCCTTTTGGAAGGCAATTGTTATGAAGAAGCAGTGCCCTTACAAGCCTGAAATACTGCCTTAATGACATACACCACTCTTTTTCCGAAAAAAAATTAATTCCCGTTAAAGTAATAGTCTGGTTCATCCGTCTACCTAAATGAAGGCTCCTGAAACAGGCCAAACACTGAAAGGGAGACCGAAAAAATTCATTCATCCTTAAATCGTATAAAAATGAGACCTTCCATTTTCCGTTTTATTCCGGGATTATTCCTGGTAGGCTTGGTTCTGTTTTTCCTGCCTTTCCTGCTTTTTAAACTGATGATTTTACTGGTCATCGGAAGCATTGGACTTCGCATGATGCGTTGGGCATTCTGGCACCGCATGAATCATTACCAGAATAGGCCACCAGCCCGGCCGGATACCATCTATGCTTTGCCGGATGAGGACGATGAAATGGGGGCTTATCCCTGGTCTTCGTATGGCAGATACCACCGGTATGAGTTTCCTCGCCATGCTGCACGCCAATCGAGAACCAACCCGTACCGGGACCGGGACTTTGTGTCTCCGCTGACTAATATGTAGGCAGCCGGAAGCAACAGCTAAAAGAGCATACGACCCTTATACCAACACCATTTTTCACATTAAATCAAATTAAAATGCATCGACAAGCACATTCATGGCGTGGCCAATGTGGCCCGTCTGCCGGATTTCATCGCCAACAATGGCAACACCGGCAACACCGCCGACCGAAATACAATGTTCCTCTGAACGTCATTGAATCCGATGACGCCTTCGAAGTCAACGTATTTGCTCCCGGTTTTGACAAATCCCAGATTACCCTTAGTGTTTCAGAGGATATTCTCACCATTCAGGGAAATAAACCGCTTGCTGAGGGGGATGACCCGGCATTTGTACTGCAGGAGTTTCCCATCAAGACATTCGAACGCAGACTTGCATTGAATGGCAAAGTGGATACCTCGGGAATTACCGCCAAACAGGAGAATCAGGTGCTTATCGTCCACCTGCCTAAATCCGAAGAAGCAAGGCGCGAGGAAATCAAAATTGACGTTATTTAGTGGTTGTTTTTCGTAAATGGGGGCTGCCATTTCAGCCCCCATTACTTATTGATGGTAACACACGATGTCTTAATCCATGCTCATTTCCATCTTACTGTTCATCAAATTAATGCACGTTCTGTGCCAAAAAATCCGGCAACAACTTCCGGCTTGAACATTGAATTTTCGGTGATTGAGCACTATGTTCAAGGCAAATTATCCGGACCGGAAACGGCCCAAGTGCTATCTTTGGCGCCAATTTTGACCTACTCGTATGGATCTCAAAGAAAGACAAGCTGTTACAATTTCAGAGGACTCGGTCAGTCATTGCATCCAAACCCTGGAATACCTGGCCACCAATTACCAAGAATTGGAGTCCCTGCCCGAATCAATCCGTGTTGGCCTGTTGAAAGCCGCCGGACAGTTGTCACGCCCAGATCGGAATGAATACCGGCGGCGCGACAAGCAAGTGAAGAAAGCCCGCAAGGACCTGGCACGGAAAGAAGAACGAAACAAGAGTGCCCAAACCGGAATCCGTCAGGCCAGAACGCAGGCCGTTTACCAGGCTCCCGGTCAACTCACTGGGGCCATTACGACCTCGCACACCTACGACAAGCCACGTGACTGTTACATATGCCGTTCAAAATATACCGAAGTACATCATTTCTACGATGCCTTGTGTCCTGCCTGTGCAACGCTCAACTATGCCAAACGTCACCAAACCTGTGACCTCTCCGGACAGGTGGCGATCATTACGGGAGCCCGGGTGAAGATCGGATTTCAGGCAGCCCTGATCCTGTTGCGTGCGGGAGCATCGGTATTGGTCACTACCCGGTTTCCGATCGATGCCGCCAGGAGATTTCACGATGTTCCGGATTTCCCCGTCTGGGCTGACCGCCTTCACATTTATGGGCTGGATTTGCGGCATACGCCCAGCGTGGATCTGTTTGCTGCCTATGTGGCCGGAAATTATCCCCGATTGGATCTCCTGATCAATAACGCCGCACAGACGGTTCGGCGCCCTTCCGGCTTTTATCACCATCTGATGATGGGTGAAGAGACCGCATGGAACGCTCTGACTCCGGAATTGCAGATGGTCCTCCACCATTACCATCGACTGGTACATGAACTGTTGCCGGAACAGACGTCCAGCGGACCTTTGCCGGTTTCCTGGGGAGCCAATGCTCCGGCAGGCATCGGATTGAGAGCTCCGGCTCAGCTTTCACAACTCCCCTATCGCTTCGACCGGTCACTGGATACTGAAGCATTATTTCCACAAGGGAAACTGGATGCTGACTTACAACAAGTTGACCTCCGCAAGACCAACAGTTGGAGGCTCAAACTCGGTGAAATCGAACCGCTGGAAATGGTGGAAGTCCAATTGATCAATGCGGTCGCACCATTCGTCCTCAATAATCGACTAATCCCTCTGATGAAACGGGACTTTACCGGCCAAAAGCACATCGTCAATGTCACCGCTATGGAAGGGAAATTTTACCGCTTCACCAAGGAAGAACGGCATCCTCATACCAATATGGCCAAGGCGGCACTGAACATGCTCACGCACACCGCTGCCGGAGAATTGTCCCAACACGGCATTTTCATGAATGCCGTCGATACCGGGTGGGTAACGGATGAAGATCCTGTCGAACTGGCTCAACGTAAAATACACGAACACGATTTTCAGCCTCCTCTCGATATCGTGGATGGAGCCGCGCGTATCTGCGATCCGTTCATTGACGGTGTACTGACCGGGAAGCATTGGTCCGGAAAATTTTTGAAAGATTATTTCCCGATCGATTGGTAAGTCCCGCCCAGAAACCAATGCATCCGCCCGGATGTGGCATGAGCAGTGGGTAATTTCTCAAAAGAAAATATATATTGGAAAGGTACCTGTTTCCCGTTAGTAAGGTTAACCGGATTTGAATGAGGGCTTTACTTACCATTCTTGCATGCCTGTTCCTTACCAATCTGCTGGTTGGGCAATCCGCCCTTGACAGTCTGAAAGCCGAATTGAAACAAGCCAGGGATGATACCACCCGGATCCTGTTGTCCCAACAAATCGCCCGTAAAACCTCGGCGTTCAATCTGGATACGGCCATCGCAATGGCTCAACACGCCCGAAGATGGAGTGAGCGCATCAATTTCGTCCGGGGAAAAGCGGAGGCTTATTATCAGTTGGCCCGGCTTTATACCATGCAAAACCAACTGGATACAGCTAAGGTCTATTTCCAGCGTTCGATACCCATTTGCCTGGCACATGGATTTAGTGCTTTACTTGCCGACAATTATTGGTTCCTGGGAAATGCCATTTCCAATGAGGATAACTACCCGCACGCTGCGGAATACTATTTAAAAGCCATTCCACTGTTCGATTCCTTGCATGACGAACGGTCCCTGATGGCGATTTACATTAATTACGCCTGGGTCATGTCCGAGACCGGCAAATACCCGGAAGCCAGCCAATACCTCTACCGATCCATCCGGCTAGCCGAAAAAAACAACCAGAAGCAGACCATCTTTGATGCAAATCACGAACTGGCCTACATCCTGGTTTGTATGGAAAACTACCCCGAAGCCCTCAACGTATTGAAGGCCAATGAAAAGCGAGCCATTGCACTGGATGATCGGGACAAAATCTCGATTGCCGCCGGTGATTTTGCCAATTATTACGGTGGTTTGGGCAAAACGGATAGTTCATTGTACTACAACCTAAAGGATCTGTCGATTCAGTTGCAAATTGAAAACAGCAAAGACCTGGCCTTGGTCTACAACAACGTCGGCAGCGATTACCTGGCCATGAAGGATTATCATAAGGCCATCGAATATTTTCAAGCTTCCCTGGCCTCTTCAGGTCAACACCGCAATACCTATAATCAAATCCTGAGTCTGACGCAAATTGGTGAAGCTTATCAGGGTCTGGGCGAATTTAGCCGGGCCGCGAGCATTCAGCGTAACGCACTGTCACTATCTCATGAAATCGGCAATGCACAACTGACCGAGGACATCCTGCGCAATCTGGATAGCCTTTACCGACAAACCAGACAGTACGAATTGGCCTATCAGGCTTTACAATCGCTCAATGAGCTATTGGACAGTACCGAATCCGTCGAGAAAAACAAACAAATGGCCGAATTGCAGGCCAGATATGAATCGGAAAAACAAGCCAAAGAAATCGCGGTTCAGAAGACCGAGATCCTGGGCCTCGAAGCACAAAATACCAAAGAGCGAACCCGCAAAATTGTAGCTTTCCTGGGGTTACTGATCCTGGGTACCCTTTCCATGTGGATCATCAACCGGCAACGGCTGAAAATCCGGAAAGACGCTGAAATCCGCCAACAGGAACAGCGTGCCCTGAAGGCAGAGAAGGCGGCAGCAGAATTGGCCAGGGAACAACTGGAATCCGAATTACTCTTCAAACAGAAGGAACTAACTTCACACACGCTGCACCTCATCCAGAAAAATGAATTGCTGGAAGAATTGAAATCGAGGCTTGCCTCCATGAAACAATCCGCCGCCAGCAACACGGCCCGTGAAATTGCCAAAATTGACCACCTGATTGATTTTGACCGCTACCAGGATGAGGACTGGGAAAATTTCAAATCGTATTTCAATCAGGTGCATCCCGAATTCGAATCCCAATTGAAGGCTTCGTACCGGGATCTGACCGCCAACGACCTCAAGCTCGCTGCCCTCATCCGCATGAACCTGTCTTCAAAACAAATTGCCACCATCAACAATGTGTCAACCCTGGCTGTCAAGAAAGCCCGCTATCGCCTGCGCAAAAAGTTGAACATCACCGAAGAAGAGAGTCTGGAAGACCTGTTGATGGCCCTCTAATTTCCAGGATCCAGTATCTAGTATCTGGAATTTAGTATTTGTAAATCTTCACCGGCACGTCATTTTCTTCCTTATCTCCGGGCGTGCTGCGTCCGGTATTGACGTACTGATTCAATAAACCCTGTAGTTGGTTAACGATATTGGTGTATTCTCCTGCGAGGTTGTGCTGTTCACCCGGGTCTTTAACCAGGTCATACAGCTGGACCCGGGGAAGACTGTCCGCCAGTACCTCGGCCGTCGTCGGGTGGCTCCAACCGCCGGACCCGCCACAGAATACGGCTTTCCACCGTCCCTGTCGCAGGGCAAAACAACCCTCAATCGAATGATGCACGGTCGCTCCACGTTGATAACCTGCCGAATCCTGTGTAAACAATGGCAATAAACTGTAGCTGTCTTCTCCCGCATTCATGGGCAAAGTATCCCGCACGATGTCCGCACAGGTGGCCAACAAATCCGTAAGGCAAACGGTCGCATTCGACTTGCTTCCGGCGGGCACCTTGCCGGGCCACCGGACAATGAAAGGAATCCGGTGTCCGCCTTCATAAATATCCGCTTTGGCTCCCCGGTAGATGTAGCTGGGATGATGCCCCAGCGAATCCAGCTCCGGAAAATCCGCCATCGGAGAACAGCCATTGTCGCTGGTAAATAGGATCAAGGTACGGTTCAGGACACCTTGCGCTTCCAGGGCCTTACGTACCTGACCTACCATGTTATCCACCATCAACACAAAATCTCCATAGGCATTGGTGTGTGATTGCCCCTGAAAATCAGATCCCGGCAAGATGGGTGTATGTGGGGCCGTCATGGGGAAATACAGAAAAAAAGGAGCCGAATCCTGGGCGTGTTTTTCAATAAAACTTACCGCCTTTTGGGTTAGGGTCGGCAAAACCTCTTCCGGCACAAAATCGGCGCCGCGAGGTCCCCGGCGAATGAAAGCTTTGCCCGTCCGGGCTTCCAGCGTATCAATTTGCAGGGATGTGGAACGGTTGTTTTCGATGTAGATGTAGGGTGGAATGTCAAGAGAGGCTGTGATCCCATAGAAATAATCGAATCCCAGTTGATTGGGGCCTCCGGTAATCGGTGCGGTAATCACTTCACGACCCTCGCCGTCTTTTGACCATCCGAGGCCCAGATGCCATTTGCCCACACAACCGGTGGCGTATCCTTTGGATTTTAAAAAAGAAGCTACGGTCATCCTGGATTCGGGAATTAATGGCGGGTCATAACTCCAGGTCACCCCTTGCTGAAGCCTGCTGCGCCAGGCATAACGACCGGTAAGTATCCCATAGCGGGTGGGCGAACACACAGCTGATCCGCTGTGTGCATCCGTGAAGAGCATGCCTTCCCGGGCCAGTTGATCAATATTAGGTGTGGCAATTTTACCTTGTGGATTGTACGCCGTCACATCTCCATATCCCAGATCATCGGCCAGGATATAAACAATATTTGGCAAGGTTTCATCGGCACTTGTCGAGCTTGGTCTCTGGCACTGTGAAAGCACCAGCATCAGTGCGACAGCCATAACAATTCGAACTGGTATATCCTTCATCCCTTTCTGGTAATAATTGCTAAAAATAGCAGAATAACAAGCTATTTTTAGTGCTTTCTTATATTTAATGCTTGAAATTTTCGGATGAATAGTAAAAGAATGAAATACGTTAATTACCTCGTAATCATATTGTTGATTTCACAATCCTTGTTTTCCCAGTCTTATCCCGTGGAGATCGATGCTAAGATCGACCGAAACCTTCAATCAACCTTTGTTCCTGAAGGCAGGCTCTTTCTTTTTTTCAGCAAAGGAGAATACAGTCCGCCTTATACCCAGATCTGGCCGACTGGTGATAATGCCGTTTTTGGCCAAAACATACAATGGTCATCCGGTCAGACATTGAATGTATCCGGGCTATCCGGTTGGACCAAAACGCCCGACTGGTCATTGAATGCCGTCCCGTCCGGCACCTACTTCGTTCAATTGTTGTGGGATCAGGATGATACGGAATCACGCATCGAAGCCCCTGGTAACCTGATCAGTAAGGTGGTAAAAATTGATGTCAACGGTCCTTTGACCCTGCAGCTCGATCTGACCGAAGTCATTCCCGCTCGTACGTTGATCGAACATCCTCTGGTTAAGTATTTTGAGATGACCAGCGATACCCTGAGTGCCTGGTGGGGAAAGCCCATAACGGTAAAAGCTTCGGTATTGCTGCCCAGTGGCTATTATGATCATCCGGAAGCCACCTACCCGGTAAGGTATCATGTCGCCGGATATGGTGGACGCTATACCCGGATCAACCGGGTAATGGACCCGGAAAATCCATTTTCATCCTGGTGGACCTCAGGCGAAGCTCCCCAGATCATCACCATTTATCTCGATGGCGAAGGTCCATTCGGCGACAGTTATCAATTGGATTCCGACAACAGCGGTCCCTATGGATACGCCCTCACGCATGAATTAGGCCCGCAGATCGAAGCCATGTATCGTGGCGCCGGTAAGCCGGAAATGCGTTTTGTAGATGGTTGTTCCACCGGAGGCTGGGTCTCCCTGGCCCTGCAACTCTATTATCCCGATTATTTTAACGGCTGTTGGTCCTACAGTCCCGATGCCATTGAGTTCGAAAACTATCAGTTGATCAATATCTACCGGGACGACAACGCTTTTATCAATGAATACGGTCTGGAACGCCCGGTCATGCGTGAGACCACCGGTGAACCCATTATGCTTATGCGTGAATTCATTAAATATGAAAATGTCCAGGGCCGCACCGATACCTACGTGACATCCGGCGGGCAATTCAGCGCTCACACCGCGTTGTACAGTCCCAGGGGACCGGACGGCTTGCCGGCCCCTCTCTTTGATCCTCAGACCGGAGTCATCGATCACGAAGTAGCCGATCACTGGAAAAAATACGACCTCACCTTATACGCAAAGGAAAACTGGCCACAGCTGGGTCCGAAACTGCAAGGCAAGATCAACATCTGGATGGGAGATATGGACCACTTCTACCTCAATTTGGGCACCCGGGCTTTTGATGAATTCATTAATACCACTGAGAATCCTCATTCTGA
>JAGQXC010000284.1 GCA_020436785.1 Saprospiraceae bacterium
TGCTGGTATCGATGTCAATGTTCACCGCACCGGGAATGACTTCCGGGTCCACCTGATAGTGTTTTCCGGCGGGCTGTTTGTAATCGAGGTAATAACCGGCTGATAATACCCCGTCGTAACCCTGCCGGGCGGCGGACCAGAGTGCTCGCTGATCACGCCAGGGTTGAATGATGATACTTGTTGCCGGCAGATCCGGGTGAAGAATTTCATCCCAGCCCATCATGCGTTTTCCGTGGTTGGCCAAAATTGATTGCAGCCGGCGATTGAAATAGGCTTGCAATCCATGGGTGTCATTCAGTCCTTCCTGCTCGACAAAACGTTGGATGGCGGGATTGGCTTCCCAGGCTTTGGGATTGACTTCGTCCCCTCCGATATGAAAGACGGAATCGGGAAATAATCCGGCCATTTCCGCGACCAATTCATCCAGGAATTGATACACAGTATCCCGGCTGGGATCCAGAACCGGGTCCAGGATGCCGATCAGGCTGTCCAGAACATACGGACCCGGTGCACTGCCCAGGTACGAATAACCCACCAGGATGGATGTCGAATGGCCGGGCAGGTCAATTTCAGGAATGATCCGGATACCGCGATCAGCGGCATAACCCACCATCTCCCGAATGTCCTCCCGGGAATAATACTGGCCTTCGGAACCCATTTCCTGGAGTAGGGGAAATTGTTTTGACTCGACTCGGAATCCCTGGTATTCACTGAGGTGAAGGTGAAGCACATTGAGTTTGACACTTGCCATGGCATCGAGATTTCGCAGGATGACCTCTTTGGGCATCCAGTGCCTGCCCACATCAATCATCAAGCCGCGCCAGGCAAATCGTGGATGATCACGAATGGAAACGGTTGGAATGATCCATTGATTGTTTTCCTGTGCAACCAGTTGCCAAAGCGTTTCAAGTCCATGCAGGATTCCCCGTTCACCGGGTGCAGTCAGGACAATATGATGAGGGCGTACTTCCAGAGTATACGATTCGTCTTCATGAAGTTGGGGATAAGTCGCTGCTTGTTTTGAACAATCAATGGTCAGTAACGAACCTTCTTTGGTTGAGATGTTGATGCTGGTTTGTTTATGTACCCGGTTGAAAAATCGGTCAACCGCTGCTTCGAGTCGACCGGTTTTCAGGGTGGTAAACCGGATCGGCCATTCCCGGGGAATCACCAAAGAGCTCGCGCCATAGGACATCTGAGCCGGCAAGGGCATCAATTCCGTCCGGGCCCGGTCCTGGTCGGAGATCGGAGGCGGCTCAGGCCTTAGAAAGCCAAACCAGATCACCAGGGCAATCAGTATTAAAAACACTACAATACCGGCCAGGATTTTAAGGAATTTCTTCATCCCATGAAGATACTATTTCGAGTCAGGAATCATTTTCCGCCTCAACCAGACTTTAGTCAGGCTTGCCGTATAGCACACCATTTAACCTTTAAAATTTCATTGCATTTCGCCCTTGTATTTGGCGGTCCGGACATCCGAAATCACTCCTTGCCAGTTCATCCCATATCCAAAATCGTACAAGTGGCCCGATGCATCCCGGTAGGGTTGCATGTCCAGAGGTACATCTTCCTGTTGGGTTTCTACAGTCTCCATGTTGGCGGGCATCTGCATCGGTAACAGGGCGGAAGGTTCGCTGGTGCCGCTGATGATGTCCA
>JAGQXC010000285.1 GCA_020436785.1 Saprospiraceae bacterium
AGTGCAATAAACCGTTCGTAACATAACCGATTCTCAGAAAGAGAAAATCTCATCCCAAAACAGATTTTGGTCCCGGGCTACTGGCAAGGGACCATTTTTTATTTAGACCATAGATGGCAGAACGCTGAGACTTTAGCCTTTCGATTAGTGTTCTAAAATCTAAAGTCTAACCATCTAACATCTACTTTCCAATGTCTCTCAAACGTTTCTTATCTTTGCCTCGCTAAAAAATTGAACAAAGTATATGGCTAATACATCGGACATCCGCAATGGGTTGTGCATCGAGTTAAATGGTGATCTGTATACCATTGTGGAATTTCAACATGTGAAACCCGGCAAGGGCAATGCATTCGTCCGCACCAAGATCAAAAGTCTGACTACCGGCAAAGTGCTGGAAAATACATTTTCAGCCGGCCACCAGATCTTTCCGGTCCGGGTTGAACGCCGTAAATTCCAATTTCTGTACCAGGATGAAATGGGATATCACTTCATGGACACGGAGACGTATGAACAAGTCGCTATTCAGGAAGACCTAATCGATTATCCCCGGTTTCTCAAGGAAGGCGGTGAGGTTGAGATATTATTCCATGCCGAAAAGGAATTGCCCCTCTCGGTCGAACTGCCGCAACACCTGGTGGTAACCATTGAGTACACGGAACCCGGATTGAAAGGCAACACCGCGACCAACGCATCCAAGCCTGCTACCACCGAAACCGGTGCCGAGATCCGCGTACCCCTCTTCATCGACCAGGGGGAAGAGGTAAAAATTGAGACTGCCACCGGAAATTATATCGAACGAGCAAAATAATGTCGTATGACAGTTAAAGAAATACAGGAACTCATCCGGTTGGTAAACCGGTACAATCTCTCCGAATTCAAATTGCGAGAAGGCGACTTCGAACTTACTCTTCGCACGGAGAATTTTGCCAAACCGAGTAAAAAGGAAGTGGTTCCTTCCGTTATTCCTATCCAATCGACCATCCCCGCAGCGCAAACAGCCATTCCGGCTCCTGCCCCGCCTGCCGCCACGAAAGCCGATTCCTCCGCCAGTGAAGAATCCGACACCTCCAAAGCCAATCTGGTCGAGATCAAATCGCCGATGGTTGGCACTTTCTACCGGTCTCCGGCCCCGGAAAAACCACCCTACCTCAAAGTGGGTGACTCCATCGATTCCGGCCAGGTCGTCTGCATCATTGAAGCCATGAAATTATTCAATGAGATAGAATCTGAAGTAAAAGGCAAATTGGTCAAAATCATGGTTGAAGATGCCTCCCCGGTTGAATACGAACAAGTACTGTTTCTCGTAGACCCCAATGCCTAAGCCTGAGGGGACAAAACAGGTCAGCATGTTTAAAAAAATCCTTATAGCGAATCGCGGAGAAATCGCTCTGCGCATCATCCGCACCTGCAAAGAGATGGGGATCAAAACGGTTGCTATTTATTCTACCGTTGATAAAGAAAGCCTTCACGTACGCTTCGCCGACGAAGCCGTATGCATTGGCCCGGCTTCATCGGCCGAGTCCTACCTCAGCATACCCCGCATCATGGCGGCAGTGGAGATCACCAATGCCGATGCCGTCCATCCCGGTTATGGCTTTCTGGCAGAGAATTCCGACTTTGCCGAAATGTGCATCGAATACGGCATCAAGTTCATCGGCCCTACCCCGGAACAAATCCGGATGATGGGCGATAAGATCACCGCGAAAGAAACGATGATCAAGGCCGGGGTACCTACCGTTCCCGGCTCGGGCGGATTGGTTAAAGACCTTAAATCAGCCATTAAGACCTGTCAGGAGATCGGATTCCCGGTGATCATTAAAGCCACCGCCGGAGGAGGAGGAAAAGGCATGCGCGTCGTCTGGTCTGAAAAAGAATTTGAGACGCAGATGGAAATGGCACGCAAAGAAGCCAAAGCCGCCTTCGGCAACGACGGTGTGTACATCGAAAAATACGTCGAGGAGCCCCGCCACATTGAATTTCAGATCATCGGTGACCAATATGGTAAAGTGGCACACCTCTCGGAACGCGACTGCAGCATCCAACGCCGCCATCAGAAGCTGGTCGAGGAATCTCCTTCTCCATTCATGACCCCGGAATTGCGGGAACGGATGGGGAATGCCGCGATTGCCGCCGGAAAATGCATCAACTACGAAGGGGTCGGAACGGTTGAGTTCCTGGTCGACAAATACGGGGATTTCTATTTTATGGAAATGAATACCCGGATCCAGGTCGAGCATCCGGTGACTGAAGAAGTCATCGACTGGGATTTAATCAAAGAACAAATCAAAGTTGCTGCGGGCATCCCGATTTCCGGTAAAAATTACATCCCTCAGCTGCATGCCATCGAATGCCGCATCAACGCCGAAGATCCTTTCAACGATTTCAGGCCAAGCCCGGGAAAAATAACCGGCTTTCACAGTTCCAAAGGACATGGTGTCCGCGTGGATACCCATGTCTATGCCGGTTATACCGTACCTCCGTATTACGACTCGATGATCGCAAAATTGATCTGTAAAGCCCAGACCCGGGAAGAATGCATCACCAAGATGGAACGTGCGCTGGATGAATTCATCATTGAGGGCATCAAAACGACGGTACCCTTCCACCAGCGACTGATGAAAAATGAAGATTTCCGTAACGGTAATTTCCATACCCGTTTTCTGGAAACCTTCGACTTTGGTCAGAAAAAAACCATTTAGCCCGGAGAGATTCACTGCTCATTCCGGCGGACGGCATATGCAGGAAATTCGAAAATTGTGGACCTATTTGAAACCCTATCTGGGTTTGGTGCAGCTCAATATTCTGAGCAACATCCTGATGGCATTTTTTACCATCGTCAGCATTCCAGCCATCATCCCATTCCTGCGGGTGTTGTTCAATTTACAGGAAAAGGTGACGGTTAAACCGGACCTGCAATTTTCAACCTCATCGATCCTGAATTACCTGAATTACTGGTTTAGCCACATCATCGATCAGTATGGGTCTTCACGGGCATTGATCTATGCCTGCCTGGGCATTATCATCATTTTCCTGCTTAAAAACTTATTTCGCTACCTCTCACAATTTTTCCTGGCACCGGTGCGCAACGGCGTCGTCCTGGATTTGCGCAATGCCTTATTTGCCAAACTGATCAGCCTGCCCCTCGGTTTTTTTACCGACGAACGCAAAGGGGATATGCTGACCCGCATGAGCTCGGACATTTCCGAAGTGGAATTTTCCATTATGTCGGTCCTGGAATCGTTTTTCAGAGAGCCCATCATCATCCTCGGCAGCATTCTGTTTATGTTTTATGTTAGCCCGTCGCTGACCATTTTTGTTTTTGCCCTGATCCTCTTCACCGCCTTCATCATCGGAGGCATTTCCCGGGCACTGAAAAAGAAATCATTGCTGGCCCAAAACCGGCTGGGATCCCTGTTATCCATTGTCGAGGAGTCGCTGGGCGGCTTGCGGATCATCAAAGCATTTAATGCCGAAAAATTTCAGGAAGATCGTTTTCACCAGGAAAACGACCAATACCGGCGCCTGATGAACCGCATCCTGTGGCGCCGTGACCTGGCATCCCCGCTGAGCGAATTTCTGGGGATTGTGGTGGTCGCTGTCCTCATGTGGTACGGGTCCCGCCAGGTGTTTAACCAGTCCATCGGACCGGAAACCTTTATCGCCTTCCTGTTTGCTTTCTTTAATGTGATCAATCCCGCGAAGGCATTTTCGACGGCTTATTATAATTTACAGAAAGGACTGGCTGCCTTGCACCGGATCGAATACATCCTGCAAACCGAAAATAATGTGCAGGAGGCACCGCACCCACGGAGCATCGATACGTTCCATCGGGCCGTGCGCTACGATCACGTCCGCTTCAAATACCAGGATCAGCAACCCTGGGTAGTGGATGATGTTTCATTTTCCCTGGAAAAAGGAAAGACCATCGCCCTGGTCGGCAGCTCGGGTTCAGGCAAATCTACCCTGGCAGACCTCCTGCCCCGTTTTTATGACCTTGACCAGGGAGAAATCTGGATAGACGACGTACCCATTAAAGAATATTCTATCCGCGATCTTCGTTCCTTACTCGGTATTGTTTCGCAGGAAGCCATTTTATTCCACGATACCATCTATAACAATATCGTATTTGGAAAAGAAGGGGTGACTCAAGCACAAGTAGAACAAGCGGCGCGGATGGCCAATGCACATGAATTTATCATGGAAACCGAACATGGATATCAAACACTGATCGGTGACCGTGGCACCAAGCTCAGTGGTGGTCAACGTCAGCGGATAACCATAGCCCGGGCATTTCTCCGCGATCCGCAGATCCTGATATTTGATGAAGCAACCTCCTCACTGGACGCGGCTTCCGAACGGGCCGTGCAACAAGCCATGGAAACGCTGCTCACCGACCGGACAGCAATAATTATTGCGCATCGTTTGAGCACCATTCAACATGTGGATGAAATTCTGGTTATAAAAAATGGCAAAATTATTGAGCGAGGTAACCATCAGGAGTTGAGTAATCAACACGGTGAATACGTTAAATTCATGCAATTACAGGCCATATGACGAACCGCTACATCCTGGTATTGGTTTATTGTTTGCTTATCGGTGCTGTAATCAGCAATGCCCAGGTGATCATCACCTCCAAAGCAATGCCCCAGCCCTACGACACCCTGGAATTTCTGACCGATCTGCTTCCTTCCACTACCGGTCTAAATGAAAGCGGCCCCGGTCAGCGCTGGGATTTCAGTAATCTTTCATCACCATATGTCTACCAGATGGTCCTGAAGCACCCCAGCGAGGGCAAAGGATACAGCCGCTTCCGGCGGGCACAGTCGATGGGAAATACCCCGGAAGGATACGAAGTGTACTACAACTGGACAACCAATGCCATGAACATCATGGGCTATTATGGTTATGATTTCACCGGACTGGGGATCAAAGCCATCAGTTACTATACCAACCCCTATCCGGTCATTGAGACGCCCCTGGAATATAAAAAATCCATGCAATACCACACCCAGCTTATCATGCCGCTGGGACGCAACCAGGTGCCCCAGGCCATCCTGCGACAATTGCCTTACACCCCGGATTCTATCCGTTTTGTGCAAGACATCGAACGTGTCGATAAAGTTGACGCAGAAGGTTATCTTGATCTGCAGGTACAAACCTACAATGTGGTAAGGGTTACCCGTACTGAGCGCATTACCAAACGATTGGAGGTGCGCAGCCAGACCATTCCCTGGCAAAATGTATCCAACTTGTTCAGGGAACAACGATTTCTGCAACCGGACTCCACCAAGCGTGTCCTTTTTCTTTCCAACGAGTCCATCGTTCCGGTGGCTGAATTCTGGGTCAACCCGGCTTCCAACCGCATCAATAAAGTTCAGTACGCCAGTTATCCTTACCTTAACAATGTGGCGCGCATCAGCAAGGCTTATCCGGATATTTTTGCCTATCCGAATCCTACGCTGGGCAAGGTTCGCTTTGACTTCATCAATCTGCCCCGAGGTTATTACAAGCTGGTCGTCACCAATGTTCTCGGGAAACAATTCTGGACCCAGACCTATTACCTGGACCAAAACAAATCCATACCGGTCGACCTGACTTTTCTCCAGGAAGGAACCTATTTCTACCGCCTGCTTTCCGAACAAGGAGAAACAATCACCACCAAGAAGCTGATTATCCTAACCCCATGATATGGGTAATTGTACCCTGTCGAGTCCATTGGAACCGCTGCCCCTGACAGGGCCTGGTCAAATTCACATCAAGCGCGACGACCTCATTCACCCACAGTGGGGCGGCAATAAATGGCGCAAACTCAAATACCATCTGGAAGCGTATCGGACCGGGTCATTTAACCGCATGATAAGTTACGGCGGTATCCATTCCAATCATTTGTATGCGCTGGCTGCCCTGTGCCATGAAGAAGGCATCCCACTCACTGCGCGCATCCGCGGTCATCCTCCGGTGCCACTGACACCAACCATTCAGGCGTTGATGCAATGGAAGGTAAACATCGAATGCCTTGGGAATGTGGACTACCGGCAGGAGAAACACCAATTCTCTATCCAGGGATCCACCCTGGTGATTCCGGAGGGCGGTTCCGACGAACTGGCTATCCGGGGAATTAGGGAACTGGCTACCGAAATACGACAATCCTTGCCTGACGTTTCCCAGGTATTCGTTCCGGTTGGCAGCGGCGGGACACTTGCCGGGCTGGTAGGCGGATTTGGTCCGAAGATCCGGATAACCGGGATCGTACCGATGAAAGCCCCTACCCTGGGTGAAGATCTTTGCCGGAGGTTTCCCATTTTAAGCGAGCGGTCCAATTGGCACCTGCTACACGATTACCATCTGGGAGGCTTCGGGAAATACCATCCGGAGATCCTCCGGGTCATGGTTGACTGGCAAGCCAAATACGGCATACCTCTGGATCCGGTCTATACCGCCAAAATGGCCCTGGCCATGGAAGATTTATTGCAGCAAGGTTATTTTGACCAGGCAGACCAGGTGGTTCTGATCCATACCGGCGGGCTGCAGGGAACGGAGGGTTTCTTCAATGCATACCGACACCGGATTAACCCGGCAACGGCAAGAAAAAATGACCGGGGATTCCGGAAAATGCACTAATTTCAATAGCAACAAAACGCCAAAGAACCAATGAAACCAACCTTGTTCTGCCTGTTCGGGGTTCTCCTGGGCTTGAACTGGATGAATGGACAGACTGTCCGGGAACTCCAAGATGCGGCCGCCAGCTTTCGTGCTTCCCTGAACGCCTCACAAATTGAAAAAGTCCAGTTTGCATTTTCCGACACCCAACGGGTCAGATGGACGAATCTACCGGTCGGTCTGGCTCCCAGACCAGGCTTAACCTATGGTTCCTTATCCGAAACAAGTAAAATACAGCTGCACCGGTTCCTGACAACCCTGCTGAGCTCTCAGGGATACTTAAAAATCACCAGCATCATGCGTCTGGACGACATCCTGAACCAGGTCTACGATGAAGCCATTAAAAGAAACCTGGTCCCGGAGGCCGAAATTGAAGTAATCAAAGGGCTGAACTGGGGTTTTGACAACTATTACCTGGCCTTCTGGGGCCATCCCGCCAACGACCGGGTCTGGGGATTTAGACTGGAAGGGCACCACATTTCCCTGAATCTGTCCGTAGTGGATGATTATTATTCGGTCACCCCGCTCTTTTTAGGTACGGACCCGGCGGAAGTGGAGATCACGACCTATGCCGGCCTCCGCGTACTCAGTAAAGAAGAGGACTATGGTTTTGACCTGATCCACTCCCTGTCAGCGGAACAACAAGCGGTGGCCACCATCAGCAAAGACACCCCGCAAGACATCATTACCAATCCGGATGCACCGCAACGGTTGACCTCCTACCAGGGAATTAAGGGCAGTGATCTGACGCCGGTACAGCGTGCTTTACTGGAAGATTTGATTGGAGAATACATTCATAACCTGGAGCATATGAAAGCACATTTCTACCTGGATCTGTTAAACACGTCGGGGGTGGAAAACATCTATTTTGCCTGGATCGGCAGCTATGAACCCCATCTGCCGCATTATTATGTGATCCACAGCCCGGATTTTATCATCGAGTTTGACAATGTGGGATTTCAGAACAATGCGAACCACATTCATTCGATCTGGCGAGAGAAAGGCAATGACTTTGGCGAAGATTTGCTCCGGAAGCATTATGCGGACCACAAACATTGAAAGCTGGAACCGTATTGAGCTCAAATGGCAGAGACCGTTATTCCACTTTTAAGGCTGGTGATCGAGGCCCAATGCCTGTTTCATTGAACGCTTCGATGGCAAAATAGTAGGTGCGATCGCGGTCCATGGCCGTAAAGTAATATTCATTTTTCCCATAAACCATCACCGAATTGTAGAGCTTGTCCGGAGCAATCCCCGAATAGATCACATACCCCTGTGCATCATCCATCCACTGCCATTTGAGCCAGGCATTGCGCCGTTCCGATTCACCACGCAGGACCACAAAATGGTCCACCGAGTCGGGAATGATCCCTGGCGCTTTACCAAAGGCGCGCAATCCGCTGATGGCAAACTTGCCCGCCGGTACGTGCAGATTGGATAGACGCAGGTAGCGTGCCTGTACGGGCGTCGGCAATTCGAGGTAATCGTGAGGGACGTCGGTTTGGTTGGTTGATTTATCTACCAGAATCTCCCAATGATTGCCATCGGTCGAATAGGACAGTACATACTGGTTATAAATGGTGTCCTGTTTGCCCAGAAAGGGGACATCCTGATCGGCGTAATTGATCTGGACCGCATAAACCGAACAGATGCCACCCAGATCGGATTCAATCCATTCTCCGGGCCTCCCGGTGGCGGCACTCCAATAAGTCTTCATGTCCTCATCAACGGCATAATTGGGATAATAACCTCCCAGAGTCGAAGATACACGCACCGGCTTTTCATAATTCAGCAGCATCCACCCGGTAAACTGGCTGGCAACATGATCGGCACCCGGTTGAGGCAAATAAAGAGGGTAGTCGCCATAGGCGGTATTGCAGTATAAAATGCCGTCCGCATCAAAGCCAGCCGGCCACAATCCCAGGCGCCGTTCAAAATTATTCCGCACTCCCAGGATGATTGTACTCACATGCCAGTAACGGCCATAGACATCCTGGAAGGTAGCACCATGTCCGGCACCCCGGGTAAATCCACCCGGATTGACCGCAAAGGGATTGTGGTCCTGGTAGGTAAACGGTCCGAGGGGATGATCGCCAGTGTATACACCATCACCATATCCGCTGAATTCCGTTCCCGGGGCCGCATATTGCAGGTAATATTTCCCGTTGTGCTTATTCATCCAGGCTCCCTCCATAAATGGCCGCAAAAACGTATTGTCAGCATGTTCACCAAAGCGTTCCCAGCCATGAATGCTGTCCTGCAACCGGATGAGCTCGACCCGTTCACCCATAGGGGCAAAAGTATGCCGGTCAATTTCCTGCCCATACATCGGATAAAAATTGCTGCTGCCCCAATAAATGTATACCCGACCATCGTCATCGGCAAAAAATCCAGGATCCCAGGCACCTACCTGGAATGAGTCCACCAACTCATGCCAGTCGTCTTTGGTTGGATTGGTGCTCATCCATAACGGAAAATTTTTGGCATGAGTAGAACCGATGACCAGTAATGTATCTCCCAGGACCAGCGTCCCTGGGGCACACAATTCATCATAAACATGGTGCCAGGGTTTCAGAAATCTCCTGGGGACAAAATGCCAATGGTAAAGATCTTCGCTCCACCAATAGCCCCATTGATTGGTCGAAAAAAGAAAATATTTACCCTGGTATAGCGTGATAACCGGGTCGGCGGTGGCCCGGTGATGGCCTTGCTCACTGAAATTGGGAATGGGCGTATAACCATAATCCAGGTTCATCGGATTACAGTAGGTGCGTTGCTGTGCCCTGGTGAAATCTCCGATTCCAGTGAAGATTAGGATGAAAATCAGAACATGTAGAGAGTTGCTTTTCATATTGACTAAGATACAGGTAATGGCGTTCTAAGTCCTAGCCGATTTAGTATCTTGGCTTGAAAATTCTTACGGATGAAATACCGGGTCCTCTTCGCATTTATCTCGTTTGCCTGGGTCGTCAATGCGCAACCCCTGAGCACCAACCAGATCGCCTCCCTGGCCAATGATCAACTGCACCCTGCTCTGCAATCGCTGGTAGCATTTCTCAGCATACCCAATGTGGCCAATGTGCCGGGTCAAATGGAAAACAACATCCGTTGGATGCAAAAATCCTGCGAGACGCGGGGTTTCCAGGTCAGGCGACTTCCCAACGAGGGCCACGATCTGGTCTACGCATCGCTGGTCAATGATCCCACCAGGCCAACCTTGCTGGTCTATTGGCACCTCGACGGGCAACCGGTCGACCCCGCCAAATGGAACCAGACCGATCCCTTCTCCCCAACACTCAAAAAATCGACCATCGATGGCTGGGAACCCCTGGACATTGGACTGCTGCAAGGCAACATTGATCCGGATTGGCGCATTTTCGGCCGTTCTTCATCCGACGACAAAAGTCCCGGCGTTATGTTTTTATACGCCATGGATGCCTTGCGGGCTGCCAATACGGCCATCCCTTTTAATCTGAAAATCATCATGGATCCCGAAGAAGAAATGGGATCCCCTCATTTGGCAGCGGCGGTTAGTAAATTCCGGGATCTTTTGGCTGCCGACCGGCTGATCATCCTGGATGGGCCGGTACACCCCAGTGGTAAACCGACTTTGTCGTTTGGCGCCCGTGGCATCGCAACCCTGGCGATCACCACCTATGGTCCTAAAATGCCTTTGCACTCCGGTCATTATGGCAATTATGCCCCCAATCCGGCGCTGGAACTGGCTCAATTGCTCGCCTCGATGAAAGATCGCACCGGACGAGTCGTCATTCCCGGTTTCTACGACGGGATCACCATCACCGATGCCATCCGGCAGGATCTGGAAGCAACTCCGGATGATGCCAATGCGATCGGTGAGATGCTTGGCTTTTCCCACCCCGACCAGGTAGGCGCCACCCTGCAGGAAGCCCTTCAGTATCCGTCCCTCAATATTGTGGGAATGTCTTGCGGTTGGGTTGGAAATCAGGCCCGTACCATTGTCCCGTCGGAAGCCATTGCCAATCTGGACGTACGGCTCGTCAAAGAGAGTGACCCGGTCCGGTTGATCGGCCTGGTGAAGCAATGGATCGTAGATCAGGGTTACCATCTCTGTGATGGCACGCCCACCGACGAAGAAAGAGCACAATATGGGAAACTGGTGACGATGACCAGCGACATTTCCTACAATGCATTCCGGACGGATCTGGGAACCCCTATCGACACCTGGTTGACCGCCGCTCTCACCAGGGCACATGGAGAAAAACCAGTCCGTATTCGGACGGGTGGAGGTTCCGTTCCCATCTCGCCATTTGTCGAGACCCTGAAGATCCCGGCGGTCATTGTCCCGTTGGTTAACGGGGACAATAATCAACATAGTCCTAATGAAAATTTGCGCCTCGGTAACTTTATCGATGGCATAAAAACATGCATCGCCATATTGCAACAACCATGGGAATGATCCAAACCATCGATCCGGACATCCGGGAAGCCCGGACCTTGTCGGCAAACATCTACCGGGACCAACCGCTATTCGATAAAATGCGGAATGACTTGTTTCGCAG
>JAGQXC010000286.1 GCA_020436785.1 Saprospiraceae bacterium
TACTATGGCCAACTATCATGTACGGAGCTCAGCCGCTTAATCCATAAAAGCATACCATTTACAGCCTCGGCAATCAATACGTTGGTCGAACGCGGCGTACTAATGGAAGATGGATTGGCAACTTCGACCGGTGGACGTAAACCCCATGTCTATTCCTTAAAACCTGATCATTTTTACATCCTTGCCATAGCGATCAATCAACTGAATACGCGATACGCAATTTATGATCTGTCTGGCGAAAGTGTTGTCCCCATCGAATCGATTTCTGTTTCCCTCGCAGATAATGAACATGCACTGGAAGAAATTGCTCATCATGGCAGGCAGATGGTTCAAGCTAGCGGCATTGACCCGACCAAAATCCTGGCCGCAGGCGTGGGGATGCCCGGATTCATCAATGTGAAGAAGGGCATTAATCATTCCTTTCTTAAAATTAAAACCGGCAACATCGTCAAATACCTGGAGAGTGTCCTTGGTATGACGGTCTTCATTGATAACGACTCCAGTCTGGTGGCCCTGGCAGAATTGCGTAAAGGGGTTGCCCGGGGCCGCTCCAATGCCCTGGCCATCAACGTCGGATGGGGCGTCGGATTAGGTATTCTTTTGAATGGGGAGTTGTTTCGGGGAGAAAACGGATACGCCGGTGAGTTTAGCCACATGGCCTTGTTCAATAATCACAAAGTGTGCAGTTGTGGCAAGATTGGCTGTCTGGAAACGGAGACCTCACTCAATGTTTTACTGGAAAAAGCCAGGGCCGGATTGGCGGAAGGTAAATTTACCATTCTTCCCAATCCATTGCCAGCCGAAAAAATCGATGCCGTTCAAGCCATTTTTACGGCCATGACCCAGGGCGATCAGTTTTCCATCAGTTTGCTCGGAGAAATCGGGTACAACATAGGGCGTGGAATTTCCATATTGATCCACTTGCTTAACCCCAGTCTGATCATCCTGAGCGGCATCGGAGCTGGAGCGGGCAGACTTTGGTTAGCGCCGATTCAGCAAGCCATCAATGAACTGAGTATTCCAAAACTTGCTGAAAACACTGAAATCAAAATTTCAGAACTTGCCGGCGATGCCGAACTGGTGGGAGCCGGAGCGTTGGTGATTGATCACCTCGACGACCTCAACCTCGATAGGGTGCAAATGGCGATGCAGGTAGAAGCTAAAAAAGACTGATCATTGCCAAATGCCTAGCTGACATTTTGCATTTTCGCACGCCATCCTTCGACCTGTAATTGCCTCTGAAAGTATTTCCCAATAATGTCAAATTCGAGATTCACCGGTTCACCGGGCTTCAATGACCCCATGCGGGTATGTGCATAGGTGTAAGGGATAATGGCAACCCGGAAAGTATTGAAATCCGGATCGACCACGGTCAGCGAAGTACCATCGATGCTTATTGAGCCCTTGGGTACAATCAGCGCTGCAAATTCTTCCGGATACTTCAAAGTGAATTCCCAACTACCCTGAAGCGCCTCAATTTTCGTGCACCAACCGATGGCATCTACATGACCCTGTACCAGATGGCCATCCAAAAGAGTCGCCGGGGTGATGGAGCGTTCCAGGTTGATGGTATCCCCCGGTTCCCATTGATCCAGGGTAGAGCGGATGAGTGTTTCCCGGATGGCCGTAACCTGATGAGTGTGTTGATCCCGCTCGACAACGGTCAGGCATACTCCATTATGGCTGACGCTTTGATCGATGTGCAATTGCCCGGAGAGGGGAGAGGCTATGGTGAAATGCTTGTTGGTGCCCTGCACATCAATCTTTTCGATGGTTCCTCTGGCTTCAATGATTCCTGAAAACATATTTTGTCTAATCTCCGCGAATTAAGTGAATGTATCCGGTGAGCAGCTCGCTATTGTCCGGGTTGGTGGCCGTAGCCGTATCGAATACTTTACATGTATAATAATAAACACCTTCCGCCAGTGTTTTTCCACTGGTACTTGTACCGTCCCAATTGATCTGCGGATCGGTCGTCTCAAAGACCAGGCCGCCCCAACGGTTGAATATTCTCATTTCAATCCGGGTGATAAAGCGGTAGGTAATGGGCATATAAAGGTCGTTGTGTCCATCTCCGTTGGGTGTGAATGTGTTGGGCAACAGAAAATCAGGACAATTGTCTACGCACTGGATGGTGCTGAATTCACTTTCATTCCCAGCGCTATCCAGGGAGGTTACCGCATAACAACCGGCAATGCCGGATTCGGGCTTATGCTTGAATTCTAATTTCCCGGCAGCCGAAACTTCGCCAACCAATTCAAAGGACCCGGTTTTTGACGCGGCGAAATAAATCCGGTAGGAGGCAAAATCTCGTTCCCGGTCACAACCGGAAAGCGGGACCTGCCAGGTGAGGGTATTGATGAATTGTTCCGCCGGAGTGGAAGGCAAGGCCTGGGAACAAATGTTATCCACACTGACCTGGGGGGGACAAGGTGCGATTGAATCAAACGGTACTGCGCATTGTATTTGTGAATAATTATCCAGTACCGGGGGAAAGCCGGGGATGCCGTAGGTGCCCTGGGCTTTCACCACATAGCAATAATCCTGGCCATTCTCGATCTGATCCATATCCGTGTAGGATCTCCCGGAAACGGTGGTTAACGAGTCAAAGGTCTGACCGAATTGCTTGTAGATCACGTACTGATAATTGCTCCAGGGAACCGAAAAGTCCCACATGAGCAAGTTGGACTTGTCTTTTCCGGTAACAGAAAGGTAGACGGAGGATGCCGGTTGGCTTTCTCCGAATGCCATGGCATTACCGCCGGTGTAGAAAACAATTTTATAGGTGTACGGCAGCGTGGTATTCAGGGAGGAGTCCATCCAGATGGTATCCCGAAAGCTTCCAAGAAACGGGGTACTCCAACGTTGTACCAGGGAATAATTACTGCCACTGATGCCGTCTGCCCGCATCAATTCAAAGGTATAAGGTCCCGGGTGGATAATCGTATCCAGGTCGGTCGCGACCGGTTTGGTCCACCGGACGTACATCTGCCCTTGTTGAGGATCGGTGTTTTCCACACTGACATTTAATATAAAAGGGACATCGCGAACCAATTGAGCACAAACTTCTTCCGAAGGTAGGCTGGGTGTCCGGTTAAAGGTGTAGCCGCCGTTGGATAATCGTGCAAATTCCGCCTGTATCCGGTAGCAATAGGTTTTTCCTTTTTCAAGGTCCTGATCTAGGAAAACGTAGCGGCCGTTATCCATGGTCAGTACATCATAGCCGATCTGCGTGTAGCCACGACCGGCGAGACCCGGGTTACAGGTATCCGGCGCGAACGTGGCGGAATTTAATTTTCGCCAGATGGAGAAACCACGGAAATAGTCTTCAATCGTTAGGTCGCACGCATAGGGTTTTTCCCAGCTAAGCAAAAGGCCTCCGGATTGAGGCTCAATTTGCAGGTCCTGTGGTGCCGGTGCGATCACCCGGATGCGCACGGACTTCAAATTGGCTAGACCGGTCGTGTCGAGATCGTCATCCACCGCACGGAATACAACGGTGTAGTCCCGGTTGGATACATGATCACATAGGGTAGGCCATACCAAGGTGGCGTTGAGTGGCTGGTCTACATAACCGGCAGGCCCTTCAATGTACGCCGGACTGAGGTCCTGTTCAAACGGGCCACCCAGCGCAGTCAATTGGACCCGGTCCAGATTGGGGTTGGCATTGTTGGGGTCGGTCACCCGTACCGGGATGCGAACCGTGTCTCCCGCGATCACACAAAGGTCGGTGATGGTTTCAATTTCTGGAGGCTGATTATTGCAATCCTGCACAAAGATCTGCATATCCC
Source organism: Saprospiraceae bacterium (assembly GCA_020436785.1). Taxonomy (GTDB): domain Bacteria; phylum Bacteroidota; class Bacteroidia; order Chitinophagales; family Saprospiraceae; genus JAGQXC01. The sequence goes on from JAGQXC010000286.1 coordinate 3,792, forward strand.
TGACGGTTGTATTGATCAGGATTCCTTCCCGGTATTCGTAGATCTTGATGGCAATGTTGTATTCTCCAACCCGTTGCGGAGCATTCCAGATGAAATCGCCGGTAATCTCATTGATATCGATCTGATTTTCCGGGCCGGGCGAAATCTCATTGGGAAATTTATAGTTTGGTACTTCCATATCGGGACCCTGCAAAGGAACGATCAGCTCATAGGCAAGACTGTCACCATCCGGGTCAAACGCATTCGGATTGTGGATAAAACGCTCACTCAAACAAGCATAATCGATGGGTGGCTGCAACAATCTGGGTGAGCTGTTGTAGCCCTGAAACTGTGTACTGAGCAAGGTAAACGTGGTCTCCAGCGCAAAAGGCACATTGACTGAATTCGGCGGGTCAACATTCAGGATGCCCGCTGTCCGGTTAGGGTCCAGCGTCACCAACGTGTACGTAGCCGGCCCGGGGTAGGTATGTTCGCCGATGTAGATGTTTTTTTTGACGTTATTGAGCAGTTCTTCCCCTCTCGCCAAAGGTCCATTGATCCTGGGCAGGGAGTCGACCTGTCCGTCACCCCAGTACAACCCCAATTGTTGACGATCAACTTCTGCTCCCTGGATGCGCGTGTACGTCACGATGGTAACGCGAATGGTCAGATCACCGATTTGCTCATAGGTAATCTCTCCGGCACGGTTGTGCGTCGCCCACAACCTTCCTGGTGCAAGAATACCCAGGAAAAACAGAAATAATATGGAAATTTTGAAATTCAATCAGACCAGATTCCTCAACCTAAAGTTAAGCCTTTATAGGATAAACGAACAATCAATAAATTTAGTCGATGTCTCAATCTTTATATGGATCGTAAACATCTTCTCCGGCCATAATCACTCCCACTGGCGCCAGCCGGTGCCGGATACGGATGGAATCATGGTGATAAGAAAGGACTTCATCCAGGACCTTGTAACATTCCGGACTTTCATCTGCTCCACCTCCCCGAAGATCGATGCCCTGGGTGTGCGCTAATTCCCGGGTGTGCCCGTAATCCACCCGTCCGGGTGCAATTTGAACCCTCCGGCGGCTTCCATCCGGGCCTTTCTGCCACTTGACCTTTCCTGTTGCCTGACGACGGGATAGGACCCTGCCGGCGCCATGGACCGTTGAATACAGGGTGTTCCTGGCTTCCAGTCCATCCACTCCTTCCACAATCACCGATTCGTCCAGCATATTGGAACCTATGAATCCCTGCTGACCGGGAAAGGCCGGAGTACAACCTTTGCGAACGACCCAAAATGTCTCGCCGAAATGTTCTTCCTTCCAGGTAAAATTATGGTGGTTGTGGACGGAATAATCAGCCTTGGTCTGCAGGATCTGCAGGATGCGTTCTACCACCCAGTCGCGCCCCGCATAAGCATATGTTCCGGCGATGTCCAATGCTTCCAGGTAGGCCTGTCCTGTAGGTGTTTCCAAATCAAACAAGATCGGAGGGGCATCCATCGCACCTTCTTTTACACGGTCACCAAAGTCTTTTCCCTGAGCCAGGGCCATAAATCCCAAGGTCAGGCTGTGCCCGAAACCACGGGACCCAAAGTGAACCCCGATCCACAGTTTGCCCTGTTCATCTGAAAACAAATCAACAAAATGATTACCCGCTCCGACCGTTCCCAATTGGGAAGTGGCTTTTTCCAGTAAGCTCCTCCTGACGGAAGAAGGAATGCCCAGGTCCATCCGGTCGATGCGATCCAGTACCGGGTGATCCACACGTTCCAGGTTTTTTCTTCCGATTCCAAAGGAGATGACCCGTTCGATTTCGTCCATCACTCCGGATAGGTCTACCTCGTGCACATTCAAGCCGGTGCGTACCGCTTTATTGCCACAGGCAATATCGAAGCCAACCCCGGACAACGATAGGTGACGGCGGTAGGCGACAACACCTCCGATAGGATGGTTGTATCCATAATGGGCATCTGCCGTCAAAGCGGCATAGGCGCCCTGTTGGGAACAGGTTTCCATCTGACGGATGGTCGGTTCGTCGATCAAAGGATAACCAACAATGTGAAGGGGTTTATCAAGGGGCATGGAACGATTCTACTTTCACATCATCCAACAACAGACGGCGGTCACTGTTTACATTCCAGAATAGAAAGCTCATCCGGTTGAAGTCTCCCCGCGGAACTTTAACATCCATAAACAATAAGGCGGTTTGCTGATCATTCAGGAACCGGTGAACACGGATAAAATTCTCCTTTACTTTTTGGTCGTTACGATAAAATCGCACGATCAATTGCGTCATCTTCCATAGGTCCCATTCTTTTTGTGGCGCCATGGCTTTAAAGCTGATGCGGATCCAACTGGCATCACCAGGCAACAGGTCCAGTTGATATTCCGGGCTGTAAGGATGCTCCTGATCCAGGCAAAGAGAACGGACGCCGTCCAGTGGAGGCAACGGACAGGTATGGATGGCCGTATCAGATTCAAAATCATACCTCGCCAGGTTTTTGATGTCCTGTCGTGGTCCATCGTAATATTCATCGGTATCCATCAGTTTTTTGTAATCTTCAGGAAGATGGTAACGACCAACGACCTTCCAAAAATAGGCTTTGGTCATGTTTTCCGGGTCCAGGAGTCCGCCTTTATGTGCCTGATGGGTAAGCCATAAATTGTAATAGGTGAACAGGATCATCAGTCCAATGACCAATCCTCGCGACACCCGGCTCCATTGGCCAAGTTGAGTAATTGTTGCTGCCAATGGTAGGCAGAGTACAGCATATCCCTGGACCATCGCCCGCTGGCCCAGGCTCCCTCCATACCACCAGATATCCCAGGCAAAGGTGATGTAAACATAAATTGCAGTGAATGCCAGGGTGGCCCAAAATAATGATCGCCATCGCTTCCACAGGAAGTAAAAACCGCCTAGCGCAAAACCCATCATGGGGGTATAGACCAGCCAACCTTTTTTATAGCTGAAAAGGCCATTGGCGAGGTGCGGATGCAACCAGGAAAAGCCCTGATCCTGATAACTGTAGACGAGAAATTCTCCGGTCACCCATTTCCAATAAAGGATCTGGATGGCACCGAAGGCCGCCATTATGAATCCGGCTCCCAGGATGTAACGTCGCTGGTTCCACCATTCGGTGAGCCGCTCCGGTATTTTACGCAGGTCGGTGAGCCCCCACAAGAGGGGAATGCCGAGGGCTATGATTTCGGTAGGCCGGGTGAGGGCAGCGAGACCTATGCAAGCCCCAATGCCCAGGGCGGAGGTCCAGCCAGGATGGCGATACCACCGGTCGGTAAACCACAAGAGTAAGGCGTAAATCGTAAATAGATAGTTGTGGGTCATCGCGCCGTCGATGGCGGAATAATTCAGGTAGTTGGTTCCAAAAACCAGGATAAGCAATGTCCAGGCTACGACCTGATCGCTGAAATAAACCAGTAATAATTTACGGATAAACCAAAGGCCAAAGCAGGCCATGAGGATGCTCCCAAATGAAAGCATGAATTGGTAAGGCGGTGAAAATCCGTCCGCCGGGTAATCGGTCAGGTGGGCGATGCCATGTGCGATTAAAAACCAGGGCAGGTATTGCACCGCCATCCCCGCGGCATATTTCATCACCTTAACTCCGGAAGGATGATCAAAAGCCTGGTACTGCGTGCTGGCCGGATAATATTTTTGCTGAATGGAATCGGACCAGGCCAGGTGTTTGATGTCGTGGTAGATGAAGATGGCCGGCAGGTAATAATAATAACCGGAGACATCCCAGCTGATCGTCGCTTCTGTCCGTGATTTTTTCCATTTCGGGTAATAAAAAAAACCAACTGCCCAGATCCACAAACAGGCTAACAGAAAAGCCCATAAACTCCAGGAACGGTGGGAAACATTCATGGATTGGGGCATTTAAGGTTCATGGTTACCGATACGTAATGGTCGGTTGATGGCTCAGCGCGTTGGAGGTTTTCTGCAGACATGACAGTCTTTATCGGTGTTTTATCTACTTTTGTCGCGGTGCTGAAGATACTTAAATTCATTGCATGCAGCCAATCAAAACCCTGTCCATCATCATACCGGCCTACAATGAAGGCCCGACCATCCGTTTAATCCTGGATAAGGTCCGTGAGGTGGAGTTGATCGCCGGGGTGGATAAGGAAATTATTATCGTTAACGACTGCAGCCGGGACAATACCGAAGAAGTGATTCAGCAATACTTGCGGGAATACCCTGAACAGGGATTTCGGTACCTGGCTCACCAGGTCAACCAGGGCAAAGGAGCGGCGCTCCATACCGGGATCAAACATGCCAATGGCCAGTACCTGATCATCCAGGATGCCGATTTGGAATACGACCCCCAGGAATACAATATTTTACTGAAGCCGGTGATTCAAGGCTTCGCGGATGTTGTATACGGGAGCCGCTTTATGGGCGGCCATCCCCACCGCATTTTATTTTATTGGCATTCCATCGGCAACAAATTTCTGACCAGCCTTTCGAACATGTTTACTAATCTAAATCTTACGGACATGGAGACTTGTTACAAGCTCTTCCGGACCGATATTATTCAGTCACTGCCATTACGTGAAAAACGCTTTGGTTTTGAACCGGAGGTTACCGCCCGGGTGAGCAGGGTGCCGGATGTTCGGATCTATGAGGTAGGCATCTCGTATTATGGCAGGACCTATGCCGAAGGCAAAAAGATCGGCTGGAAGGATGGTTTCCGGGCCATCTGGTGCATCCTGAAGTACAACGTCTGGGCGAAGGGTTGATGTATGGTGAATTTCTATTTAATTTAATTATGGATGTATTGAATCGAATAAATCAGAAATCAGAAATCAGAAATCAGAAAATCTCCGTTAATTAAATACTTTATCAATCACTTCTTTTAGCTGTTCAGGATCCGTCATCGGATAGGGTGTAATTCCATTACGGCTTAAGGAAATGTGAAACCCTCCTTCTCCCAGAGATTTTCCATTTTTATGGATAGCCACTCGGCTAATATCAAAAAATTCATCCAGCAGATATTGAGATTTCATAGCCTCCAGTCCTTCTTTGCCAGAGACGAGTTTTTTGTGTTTAAGGTCATAAACCAGGTGGTGGTTTACCGGTACTTCATGCCGTCGAATGTGGTACAAGTCCAGGAAAAGAGAATCTGCGGTCATCCGGCGATCGCGGGATAACACGGGTATCTTGCCCAGCATTTTTTCAAATTCTTTTGGCTTAATATGATAGTCGCCATAGCGACAGGTGAAATCAAGGCAGAAATTCAATTTGCCCCATTCCATCCTTAAGGGTCCATTTTTAATCTGAATTAATACCGGTGGCATGATCGTGAGAAAGGGGTTATTTAATTCCCTCAGAATATTATTGCTTTCTAATAAGGTGACAGGTTTAGATCTTCCCGTTGATTGAAATGGAAAGCTGCTGTAAAATGTGCCCTCGCTGGTCCTAAATTCAGCAATACAGCCAATCGAATTAGCAAATTGGCTGCGGGGATAACCTTGGTATTGGATGATGGTATCTGGATAAAATACGATCCAGGTTTGGCTAGTAACGCTGAAAGTGTCGTCATTGCGTACCAATCTCACATCCATTTTCTGATCAAGGAAAGGCTCAATGGGTTGTGGGTCACCGGTAAAAATTCCTTTCCCGGGTAAGTGAAAGGGTATTTTGGTGTCACCCATATTCAGGTATGCGGGCTGGTCTTCATCCGCAATATTGGTTTCGAGATGAATGTTTACCTGGTAATTTTTAGCGGATAGGTTCAGGGTAAAGGCCGTTTTTATATCTGGATCTTTTTCAAGGGCTTCTATCATGTTCGATAGAATGGGATAATTTCTTTGGCTATTGATTAATTTATTGATGTATTTCGTTGAATCTCCAATGTACTGATACAGCGTTGCAAAGGCGTACTGGTATCCGGAGTGATATCGATATATTTTGTTCTTGTAATGAAGGACGGGCGGGGTGGTTAATATTGATTTTAGGGTTAATGGACTCGTTAATTTATTTGGATTAGTAAGAGTAAGCAACCATGATAAACCTTGTTTATTCCTGAGTTTGGTGTCTTCATCATTAAAGTCGATCGAGCCAAGTGATGCTTCTAAGGGAATTTGCACCTCACCAAATTCCAAGATAAATTCTGAACCGGTGTAGGAGGACTGACTTAGATTTAGCGCAAAGAGCGGACGTTCGCTCCATCCGGACACCA
>JAGQXC010000287.1 GCA_020436785.1 Saprospiraceae bacterium
GTATGAATCAGGTCAACCCTGGGAAGTCACCAGGGATTCATTGTACGAGAAATATCAGGTAAGGCAGGAGGATGGTTACGATTGGTCAACGCGGGAACCGGTTTGTCATGGTTGTTTTGCGGCCGGCATTAATTTCGGAGCGAGCCTCATCAGTCTTTTTTATGGCGAAGGGGATTTGAAAGAGACCATTAAGATTGGTGCCTTATGCGGATGGGACTCGGACAATCCGACCGCCACGTGGGGAGGACTTTTGGGATTTTTATTGGGCAGAGTGGGTGTCGAAGAGGCGTTCGGAAGAAAACTTCCGGACCAATTCAACATCCATCGTACCCGAGTTGGCTTTCCGGATAATGGCATAGATCGTTTCTCAAATATGACACAAAAGGGCATATTTATTATTGACCGGGTGGTGCAAGAGCAGATGCACGGTGGTGTGGATATAATCAAAGGTGTCTGGTATTTACCTGAATAAATAGCGTGGACACCCTTTTTTAATTCCCCATTATTTGAAATAAAAAACTAGATTTCTTCAGTCATTTCTTTTTCATTTCGGTAAATGGCATCCAATATTTCATTTCGCCTGGCTTCGGAAGGTTTGGTATAAAACTTCCTGCGCTGCAATTCTTTGCGCAATCCGATCCGGCGATGTTTTCGACGATAACGTTTTATCGCTTTATCAATACGTTCACCTTCCTTTACTTCGATAATAATCAAAATTAATCTCCTTATTTTAGTTTTAGTTATTTAATCGGTTTTAATTCAATGAGACAATCTGGGCTTCCAGCCCATATCGCTTCACGATGCGTTCGGCGAAAGATTTATGTCCATAGGGAGCGAGCAAATACAATTTGCCTCCTTTGATGTGGGATAATTTATCCAGTAATTTCCACTTGGTGACCCTCCTGCGTACGCGGTCGGTCTTCAGTGCAATTTCTATGTAATTCTTCTTACCACGCTTCAATCCGGTGATGTCAGGGACCATTGCTTCCTCTTCATCTTCGGCTTTAAGAAATCGTTTTGGCATATCGTAACCATCCACATTTGCCTTGATCTGATCAAAACCCCTGGATTGAACCCAAGCCAGGGCCTTTTCAAAATAATTTTGCTTCTCCATCATCAACAGTTTAATATCTACGCAATAATAAAGTTGACCCATGGCGGCAATTAACCATTTTGAAACAAATTGCAGTATAAGATTGGATTAAATCCTTGCAATAAATGTTAAAAGCTTATCACGCGCTGAAATGATTATCGGGTAGTAACGCCAGCACATTAATCAACTCATAATATATAACGACATTTATTACAAATATGTTCCGAAATAACAGAATTATTCATGAATATTCATGTATATTTTGGAATACGAAGCAAAATATTGAATGTAAAACCAACACTAAATTACAGCGAATACGGACTAATATGGACAAACGCCAATGCGGCATCAATGACCGGAAACCGTCCGATCTACTCTTTGACATAGACAAAGCTATGTGGTAATGCATAGTCATCCTCCACCGTCATCAACACGATGCGGTCACCTGCTTTACATTTCTCAAGGACAGCCTCCAATGCCACCTCTTTGAACGTTTTATCGGAATAGGACCACATCGTTCCGGTTCCACCATCCTGGATAGCAATCCGGAATTTCAATTTCCCGGTCGGCTTGTTAACTTCTGGTGACAAGTAGGCGGTCTGAACGGTTAGTGTACCATGGTCGTGTTTCGACACTTCACAAATTCCCTGGTCCGTATACTCTGTCACCACCATGTGGTCGTTCAAAAAAGCAGCCGAGCAGCTACGGAACCGGTCCTGGGCATCCAGGTGTCCGGCAGCGATGAGCAGAAACAATAATCCAATGAAGGTGCACTTGATATTCATAGTCATGTGATTTGGTATTTAACTGAATAATTAATGCTCCAAATGTATTTTCAATAATCATCCGTTGCCGTAAAGACACGTAAAACAATGTAAACGAATGCAAATTCTTAGGTTCCGACCAGTTGCTTCTTGTATTTTTGGGGCATGAAGAACACACTCCTGGTTCGATTCATCTGGTTTCAGATCCTTTGGCTGACCATGCCGGCAATTGTCTATTCCGAACAACGCAAACAACCGGCAGACCAGTCCATACCGGTGCAAAAGATCAATCTGGCTCTCCGGTATGCCGGTGACCGCTTGCTGGATATTTCCGGAGATACCACGTCTCCCATACCTCCGGTGGTGGTACAGGGCGCCAATAATTTTGTAATTGATTTGAATCACGCCATCCATTATGACAGCCTTCCCGGGATATTGGAGGAATCTTTTACCAGACAGCTTATCAACATGCCCTATGAGGTGACTTTGCTGGGTTGCAACTCGGACACCATCTTACTGGGTTTTTCATCGATTGATGTGAAACAAGGAGCTGTCCCCTGCATGGGGCGGGAGCAAGTGGATTCCTGCTACCGCTTGAAGGTGACCTTTCTACCGGTTTCTACGACACTTAACAACCGCCCTTTATGGATTGGAATGCTCGCCTTGATTGCAGCGGGGTTAATTTTGCCAGTGATCTATAAACAGAGGAAACGCCTGTTTGGGCAATTTAGCGCCGGAGAAATATCGCAGAACAAGCTGGTTACGGACTGCATTCAGTTCGGTTCTGCCTCCCTGGATGTGGGACGCCAAACACTGCATCTTTCCGGCCAGGCTCACAAATTGACTTACCGGGAGACCAAGCTGCTTTCGGTTCTGGCCAGCCAACCCAACCAGGTTCTGTCCCGCGAACAATTGCTGGCATCGGTTTGGGAGGACGAAGGAGTAGTCGTCGGAAGAAGTTTGGATGTATTCATCAGCCGGCTAAGGAAAAAAATCAAAGACGATCCCACGGTCACCATATCCAATGCTCACGGAGTGGGTTACAAGCTGGAAGTGGCAGCCTGATCACCTTATACCCAAAAAAATAGCGCCAGCTGGTGGATGACACGGTGCTTAGGACTGAATCGAACCCTTCAAAGATTACATCGAGCAAAATACGGGTGATGCTCAAGTTGGTTAACAAATTACCTCCGGAATAAGTACCGCCGAATAAAATCGATATCCTTCCGAACCCGTCATGGTACTGCCGAATAGGAAAATTGTAAACGATTTGGAGTTCCATTTATTTTTGGACTGGCCCCAGGCCACGCCCTTAAAATGGGTGGGGCTTTTGTATCTTAATTAAAAATTTCCATGTATAAAATCTTAACCGGGGCAATAGGGATGGTCGCTTTGTGCCAATGCACCGTGGACACCCAACGACCTGCGGAACATTCCCAGGCCACATACATCTACCAAAAAGATGCACACACCCGTTGGAGCAGCTTTGAGAACCTCCACGGACCCAAAGGCCAGGGTGGTCAGGAAAATCATGGAGCCAAAGGACATGCCTACGACCACCTGCCGGCCGGACAACAGTTGACGATACTTGACATCAACGGCAACGGGATCATCAACCGCATGTGGTTCACCTTGTCCGAAAGGTCGGCGGAGGACCTGCGCGGCTTGCGCATTCGGATGACCTGGGATCAGAAAGCTACACCTGCTGTCGATGTCCCTTTTGGCGATTTCTTTGCCTTGGGACTTAGTGAAAGCCTGGCTTTTGAAAATGCCCTTTTTGCCAGCCCGGAAGGCCGGTCTTTTACCAGCTATTTATCCATGCCCTTCCATACCGGAGCTAAGATCGAACTGATCAATGATCTGCAGAAGGATATCGATTTGGTTTTCTTTGACATCGATTACCAATTGTTGCCCGGTTGGGATGAGAATACGATGTATCTCCATGCCTTCTGGCATCGGGACACCGCGACCACTTTGGGAAAGGACTTTGAACTTTTGCCTGCCACCGGTGGTTCCGGTCGATATCTGGGCACTTCGGTTTCGGTATTCCTCAATCCCCAATATGCCAACGGATGGTTTGGAGAAGGTGAAGTCAAGGTCTATCTGGA
>JAGQXC010000288.1 GCA_020436785.1 Saprospiraceae bacterium
AGGATACTTTGTTGTGCCCGGGGGATTCCATCGTTATTTCACTTCCCGGAAGCCTTGATTTTCGCTGGCAGGATGGGTCGCTGGATAATCCGTATTCCATCCGTCAAGCGGGCACGTATTGGGTTACCATCCAGGACAGTGGGTGTGTGGTTCAGGATACCACCATTGTTAAGGAGGTTTCTTTTCAGTCGGTACTACCTGATGATCTGACTTTGTGTGATGGTGAGACATTTGGGCTTGACATTCCATATGATATATTAGGTTGGGATGATGGCCGCATGGATCCTCACCGGATTCTGGACGGGCCTGGGGTTTATTGGTTGGATTACCTGGATCGAGGATGTCTATTCCGGGATAGCATGCAGGTAGTAGCCGGATATTGTAAGGATTGTCGTGTTTTCATACCCAATATTTTCAGTCCGAATGGGGATGGTAATAATGATGGAATAGGCTTACAAACTAATTGCACGATTTCCACTTTTTCTTGGCAGATCTGGGATCGTTGGGGCACCCTTGTATTTTCTACCCGGGATCCTTCGGCATCCTGGGATGGCAGGATAGGTCAGTCAATGGCGCCGGTAGGGGTTTATGTGTACCGGTTGGAAGGCCTGACTCCGGATGGTGAGGTGCGGGACCAGGGGACGATTACCCTGATCCGGTGATAGTGCACGATCAGCCATTTCCTTGCCAGATCAATTCTACAACTTAACTTGTATCGATTCAGTACATCTTCTCACTGAAGTCCTAGCCGGTCATTTATATTACCGCTTTATATGAAGGAAGTTATTATTCAAAACAAGAACGAAGGCTTCACTTCTCCGGCATGGTCAGCTCCTCACCCCAAATGTATTTGCCGAACCATTGCCAGTTGTGCCACGTTGCGGCCAGCCGTTCTTTCGGTTTGGTGATGCCATGTCCAAAACCTTTATAGACCATCATCTTCACCGGAACGCCTACGTCCTGCAGGCCCTGATACAATTCATAGCCGTTGGCGATGGGAACGCGCCGGTCAAATTCTCCGTGCTGGATGAGGGTAGGGGTGCTGGCTTGTTGGATGGTTGATATGGGCGACGTTTTGGCATAAATTTCCGGGTCAGACCAGGGCGTTGCTTTAAGGTATTGGCGGGTAAAAGGATGGATGTCGGTATTGACGTAATAGGTCATCCAGTCCGAAATGCCCGCACCTACGGAAATGGCCTTAAATCGACCGGTATTGGTCGTAAGAAAAGCAGAGATATACCCTCCCTGACTCCAGCCCATGCATCCCATGCTGTCTGCGTCCACCAGGCCCCGGCCGATCAGTTCATCTACCCCCGAAAGGACATCCCAGGCGTCTCCCACACCAAGATTCCTCACGTTAAGTGCCCGGAATGCTTCGCCATACCCCGCCGATCCCCGGTAGTTTGGCATCAGGATCAAGGCTCCTTTAGCCAGCCACTGGGCAACCGGGTACACGTAGGATGCGATCGGCGCCGGGACCGAAATTCCGGTCGGGCCACCGTGAATGATAACTAATAACGGGTGTTTTTTGGAAGGGTCGTAGTTTTCCGGCTTCATCAGTACTCCTTCGATGACTTGTCCATCTTTACTTTCCCATTGAATGACCTCACTTTGTGCCAGCTTCCAATTCTTGATTTCACTGGTAAAATGCGTCAGTTGGATCGTTGGCTGACCGGTCTGCATCAGATAAACTTCATCCAGCTGCGATGCCGACGACCCGATGAATGCCATTGACCGTCCATCCTTCGTGGAAGCGAAACCGGATATCCGGTCAGGGTTGTTGATAAATGGCAGGACCCGCTCAGGGTTGCCTGGGTCAATTTGCCACAGCATGCGCCGGGTTTTTTGATAAGCCAACCCGAAAATCCCCGATGCTGTCCATTGCAGACCTGAAAATTCTTCGTCAAATCCTACCGCCACCGGAGTCTGCTGCCGGCTTTGACAATTAATCATAAACAGATGGCCGTTGCGGTAATAATTGGAAGTTGAATCCGTCAAATTTGACTGATATAAGATCGAGTTTCCGTCCGGTGACCAATCCAAAAGACCGTCGGAACTGAGGTTGCGGATCAATGGGGATACGGTACCGTCCCCGGCATCCAACAAAGAGATGTCCGAATGCAAAAAAGTGTTGATCAATGGATCGGGCTGGTGTTGAATGGCTACAGTCCGGCCATCCGGTGACCAGAGAAAACCGGTGATGGTGTAGGGTACGCTATCCAATACTATCCTGCCGTGGAGTTCATCATTCAGGGATTCCTGAGCTTTGCCCGGCCAGGAGGGGTGCTCCCATCCGGATGGGTCGAAGGATATGATCCAGAGCCGTGTAAGCAGGTATTCATGGTCTTCTTCGGCAAAGTCCCCGTATTTTTCTTTCCGGCTTTTCCGGGCTTTTTCGTCATCCTGGTTTTGTAAAAACAAGATGGCTTTCCCATCCGGTCTCCACTCGAAGTCCTGCACATCACCTTTACCATCGGTAACGGCAAAAGACTCTCCTCCCGCCAGACGCAAAACATAAATTTGCGTATGTTCTTTTTTGTTGGCCAGATAGGCAATCCACTGGCCGTCAGGAGACCATTTGGCATTGCTGCTGCTGCCCTCCGGATTATTGGTCAGCCGAAACGGGGATCCGCCATTCCTGGATAACCAGATCTCTGTATCGTAGCGGTTGGCTTCCCAATCGGTATGGGTGACTTCAAAGGTAATATTAGAGCCGTCAGGAGCCATCTGGACATTGCGGACCGAGGGGAGGGACAGTACGGCTTCAAAGGAGGGTACTTTTTTTTCCTGGCTTTTCAACGGGAGGTTGCCTAAAACCAGGATGGCAAATAAGCACATTGTTCTCAGATGGATTGACATGGTTCCGATTTTATCTACAAAGTACGAAAGCGGAAGAAAATTGGTAAGGATCATTCCAATGCATTGGATGGGAATGGAAGTGCAATCAGGATGTTCGTATTCCTGGCCGGTGAACCAGGGCCCACAATCCTAACAACGGTCCCGGAGCCAATGATAAATAAACCCAACGCCAGTCCCATCGGAGCACCAAATGATTGAGGGTTTCAATGCTGACGATGGTGATGGCAAATCCCATGCAATTAACAATGGTCAATGCGGTAGCGCGCGATTGCTGCGGAGCGTTTTGTGCCACCAGGGTAGAGACCCTTTCTAAAAGTGAAAATGGAGTGATCACACCGCTCGCCGGTCCTGTCGAAATTGAAGTCAAAGCACTGAACAATACGACTTTACCGGCAACTGACCGCGAGGCCCTGGTCGCTTTTCAGGGTGAGGTGGCTGATCTGGCACGCGTGGTCCAGGGCG
>JAGQXC010000289.1 GCA_020436785.1 Saprospiraceae bacterium
CCGAAGAATTGGTGAATAAGATCAAGTCACTGGGCTTCTCGGCGGTGGTTAATATTGGCGGTGACGGAAGCCAACGCATCTCGAATGCATTATTTAAAAAAGGTTTGAACATCATTGGCGTCCCGAAGACCATCGACAATGACCTCAGTGCGACGGATCTTACCTTCGGTTTTTCAACAGCCGTCCAAATTGCCTCGGACAGTTTCGACAAACTGGTGACCACCGCCGAGAGCCATTACCGGGTGATGATTATGGAAGTGATGGGGCGGGACGCCGGCTGGATCGCGCTGCATACAGCCATCTCAGGGGGAGCAGAAATTTGCCTCATTCCTGAGATTCCTTACCACCTGGACAAGATCGTCGAAAGGATCAATAAACGATATTCCAAAGGCAAGGGCTTCGTCAATATTGTCGTGGCGGAAGGGGCCAGACCAGCCGGTGGAGAGGTGGTCGGACAAAAGGCAGTGGATCAAGGAGATGTGCATTTAAAATTAGGAGGGGTTGCCAATTACCTGCGCGCCCAGCTGGAGGCAGCCGGCATTCAACAACAAGTCCGTACGACCATCCTCGGCCATGTGCAACGGGGCGGAACCCCTATCGCCTTTGACCGGATCCTGGCCAGTGCCATGGGCGTCAAGGCATTTGAAATGATCGAAGAAGGATTGTTTGGCAATATGGTCTCCTACCACAACAATCAAATCACCTATGTGCCTCTGGAAGAAGCCATCAAGGAATACAATCATGTCCGGCTGGACCATTATTTAATTGCAACGGCGAGAAAGTTGGGAATTTCATTTGGCGATTAAGTGTTTGCATACGAAAGTGCTTCCGGCGATGGTTATACTTCAGACAATTAAGATCATCCGTTAATTAGAGCGGTTATCCTTGGTTATCGGGGTTCAATAACTATCTTAGCGAGGCTATAAATCGAATGCATGAGTTTACAGAGCAAAGAGGTGCGCACCAGAGTTTCTGAAGTTCTGAAGAAGTGGCGCCCTTACCAAAAACCCAATCATACCAAAGCAGTCATCCAGATTTTAAATTCCTTCCTTCCCTTTATCGGCATTTGGGTATTGATGTATCTATTGTGGGACATCAGCAAATGGGCGGTGATAGGATTAGGACTTCTGAATGCCTTCTTTCTGGTCCGTATCTTTATCATCCAGCACGATTGCGGCCACCGGACTTTTGTCCGTTCAGGATTCTGGCGGAATGTGATTGGCTACTCGTGTTCGATTTTTAGTTCCATCCCTTACCATTACTGGGCGAAATCGCACCATTTTCATCACCAGCACAACGGTATGCTGGAGGTTCGGGATATTGGGGACATCCATACCCTGACCGTCGATGAATACAAGAGCAAGAGCCGCTGGCAACGCTTTAAATACCGCATCTACCGGATGCCGTTTGTACTTTTTGTGCTGGGGCCGATCTATTATTTGATGATCCATAACCGGTTGCCGTTGATCAAATTCCCTGAATTCAGAAAGATCAATTGGACATTGTACCTTTATAACGGGGTTCTGATTGGAATTATCGCTCTTTTATGCTGGTTGTTGGACTGGCAGAAAATCATTGCTGTGCATGGCATCACCCTGGGCTTCTTCGCCATCATCGCCGTCTGGTTCTTTTATGTTCAGCATCAGCATGAACACGGTTATAAACACTGGAAGGTCAATTGGGACTTTCTTTCTGCCGCCATCCAGGGGAGCAGTTACTACAAATTACCCCGTCTTGTAAATTGGTTTACCGGAAACATTGCCATTCATCATGTGCACCATCTGAATCCGGCCATCCCAAATTACCATCTGACAGCCTGCATTCAGGCCACACCGTGGATCAACCAGTTCACGACAGAAATCACTTTCTGGGAAAGCCTGAAATTAATTACTCATAAATTGTGGGACGAAAGCTCGGAACGAATGATTTCTTTCCGCGAATTTTACAAAAAGGAAAAAGCCGGTCTCCTCAAAGGAAAAATGCAAAAGCGGGAAGAAGAACTGGTCGCCTGATCCGATTGCGGAAGCTCTAGACTTTGAAAAAGATTTTTTTCTTAAATAAAAACCAGCATAAGCCCCACTCCAAAGCGAAGATGACCAGAGCGCCCAGGATCTTCATCGGAAACCGTGGCATAAAAGCAAGCAGGTTGTCGGTGAAAACATAAACGTATTCATTGAACCACCGGTGTCCTACAATCTCAAAGAATAAATAGATAAATAGGGAGTTCATGCCAACGATGGTGAAAAACCATAATCCCCGGTGATGTTCCTTCATGTCAATCCACCAATAAAATAATGCAGTAGCCAGGAGGCAATAACCAGCGGTAACCAAGGTGAATGATGTGGTTGCAATTCGCTTAATGATCGGGGTTAAACCGGTGATGTCTTGCAGGTAACCGACGATCAGTGTGGTCAGCCCGGCATAAATAATCCATCGGATCCGCTCCCTGTCGCTTGCCGCTTCAATCATCCATTTTCCGACCATGGCTCCGGCTATGGTATGTATGGCTGTGGGTAAGGCATTAATGGCCACCCAGCCTCCGGAATTGATTTTATTCATTAATAGTAAATCCACATAATTTCCAAAATTATGCTGATCAGTGAAAGGTTGATCGAATCCTGGAATGTTGGTATACCGGTACAGCAATTCTGTGAGTAAAAGCAAGCCGATCCCTGCCAGTGCTTGCTGACTGTATTTCCATTCAAAAATTAAAAATGCAACCAGGGTGGTGAATGACAATTGCGTCAAAACATCCCATAGCTCAAACGATAAGTGATCGCCACGAACTGCATAGTCCAGGACGCCCCAGAAGAATAACCAGCCACTGCGCCGCAAGCTTTTTCTGAATCGTTCATTCCAGTTTTTGCCATCCCTTTTTTGGCGATGCAACGAAAAAGCCATGGCGACTCCGGCGATGTACATGAAACCGGGCTGGATGAGATCCCAAAATCGCAACCCATGCCAGCGATGATGCTCGAACTGCCTGAAGATCAGATGTCCCAAACCGGTCGGGAAAAATTCGTTGAGATGACTGTATAAATAGGTGCTTTCCAACATCAATAACACCATAATCAGTCCCCGCATAAAATCAAGGGATATCAATCTTCCGGTTTTTTTATCCAGCCACATAGGGTTTTGGGATTTAGGATTGGTGATTTAAGATTAGTGATTTAGGATTGGTGATTTAGGATTGGTGATTTTTGGAACACGTCTAAAATAGAAAATTTTGCATCGGTTTCGATTGAATCGATGGTAATTTCAAAGCACATCCTTCAGGAAATTAATAATGCAGTTCTGGAAAAATTTTATGCCGGGAATCCGTGGAGCTATTTGAAATAGCTGCAATGAAATAAGGGGTTTGACCCACCTCAAACATTTAACCAGTAGTTTATTTTTAAAACAATAGCCCGGCTCTTGACGGAGAATGTCGATGGAAAATAATTATCGGTATACACCAGAAATAGATCGGAAACCGGTTTGAACCGCCACTGAAAACGGGAGTTGATGTTTAAGTTGTCAATTTGATTATTATACTGGATGAACGTTGTCCAGAAAAGGTTCCGGGTAAAGGTAAGATCAAATCGTGGTCCCACCAGGTAAAAATCGGCATCGTTATACGGTTCAGGCAAACGAATCCGGTTGACGCTAAAATCAATTCCCACCGAACCAAAAGGTTGGATGCGGTAGGCAACCGTGCCGTCCAGATTCAAGCGGGTACCATTCCAGAAGCCACCGCTGCGTGTCTCCAATTCAAAAGAAAGGCGGTTGCGCATATCGGAAAAATAAGAGGCAATAATCAGGTTATTCGGATAGGTAGTTCCAGCCGGGAGCTCGACGCCTTCGGTATTGGTTGGGTCAAAATTATCGGTCAACAGGACATATTGGTGCCGCAATCGCAGGGAAAAATTGGAAGTGTTTTTAAATCGAATGCGGTACAATACATTGACATCATAGTCGGTCAGTCCATTTCCGGCATTCCCCAGTAGATCGTAATCGATGCCGATGGAATGTTGGTTGATTATTCCTTTCTGAGGATAGAAATTACGATAGGCAGTCAATGTTGTCTGGGTATAATCGGTCCGGCGGACGTACCCCACCTCGGGATTAAAATGGCTCCCAACCTGTGAAATGGAAGCGTCCACCTCCCACAATAAACGGTTGTAAGTTAGGCTGGCTCCGACGGCAGCAGCATGGTCATGTACGCCGGGATCAAAAGTGCGATGGAAAAAAAGTTTGCCATTCCAGCGGTCGTCCCGGGAGGCGAGGTTGTAATCAAATCCGACCAGACTGTTGGATTGAAATACACTGTCGGTTGGGTCAGCAATCGCAGGGTCCTTAAATGGTTTTTTATTGATGGCCAAAACGGCAATATTGGACCGCGCAAATAATTTTTGTTGCAGGGCCAGAACGCTGAAGTTGGTGGAAGGAGCATGAATGGATGCGTCGCTGGCCGATTGCATGGTTAACAAACCCATCCTTAAATTTTCATTTAATTTTCCACTGAGTCGGGCACCGCCATAAATCGCATTTTGGACATTTTCATCCGTTGCTTCATTATAGGCAATTCCAATGCGTCTGGAAAAAAAAGGCCGGATCCGGTTGGTCCCAAAATTGGCAAATAAGTCGCCATTCTCGAGAAAGAACTGACGACGTTCTGGAAAAAATATTTCAAACCGGTCCAGATTCGTAACCTGTTGATCAACTTCCACCTGGGAAAAATCCGGATTTGCAGTCAGATCCAGATTGAGGGATGGACCAAGGCCGATTTTGGCATCACCTCCAACATTCCAGGTGCCCTCGACACCGGTCCCGGATTCAAAATCTTGCGTGGTGCCTAATAAAGCATAGGGAATCAACGACACGTTTCCACGTTGTGATGTTGGCGGCGTTTCCCAAATTAATTCTCCGTTAAAAGCCAGGGAAATGATGCGCATCTGACGCGGTATCCGGGACCAGCTGCTTCGCTCCCCGGACTCACTGTCAATGCGGTAGAAATTTACATTCCAGGACGGTGTACCGCCGGGATACCGGATGACTTTAAATGGAATAACCATTTCAGCGCTCCAGAAACCATCACCAATGTAAGATTCGGCATACCATTTATTGTCCCAGGATAAGGATAATGAATTTTGGGTTGAGCCGCCTTCCGAGATGAGTCCTTCCCGTTGAACGCCAAATGGGTTCACACCAAATTGATAAGCATTGGTCTGGTCCTGGAAGGGATCGAGGACCAGGGTAATTCCATCATTCGCTTCACCCCGGTAGTCCCTGCGTAAAGATGGGGTGACATAGCGGGGATGGATACCTCCATCATGATACATGACTGCCCCCAAATACAGATTTTCGTCATCGTACGTAATACGAACTTCAGTACGGTTGATGGCTTTGATGGTATCGGCAGGAAAATATTCCCAAAAATTACCGGCTACATCTGCGTTTGCCCAAATCGCTTCATCCAGTTTGCCATCCAATTGGATGGGGGTCTCGGTTCTTCGGATAAATAAAGCCTGGTTCTGTGCGGATAACGACCCAACGAGACAAAAGCCCATCCACACCAAATTTCTGATCCTCATCCGGCTGCTTTTCATAGATTTTGAGATGCGCAAATTTAGGTTTTATTCCGACTAACCCATAAATCCTGCAAGGCCATCCCGGATGCGGGACCGTCAAAAATGGTACTGGTACTGCAAGCGCAAGTTTGATTCCACGAAATCCGGGAACCGGGATGCCACCGAACCAGAACGATTTAAGTACTGAAATGCAAGTTGCAGTTGTTGGGCCGGAGAAATCCGGTGCCGCAACTGAGCCCGGGCACTCCAGATGGCAGCATGTTGTTGATTCTGGATAATCAGGGAGGGAATCACGGACAATGTGTAATTCCAATCCGGATGCACCTGATGGTTCCAGGTCATTCCCGGAGACCATGAATGCAATTGTAAATTTTCCGATGCATTGGTGTTCAGGGTGAACAGAGCGGCTATCCAGGCCCGGTCATTACACAGACGCCAATTGTATTGGAAGGATGACAGCCAGTTGGCGGACGATTGATCAGTGATTTGTTCGTCCCGGATTTGTTGTAACTCCTGGTATTGGAGCAGAAACTGAAAAGAACGGGACCGGTCTTTGTTGTTGTATAAGGATTGTAGCTGGGCTTGATTATTGGTAATAGCCAAAACCAGCGAATCGACCGGTAAAGCCGGATTGTTGAAAGCATAGAGTTTGTTCGTTTGGCGGATATTTGAAAAGTGACCCACCCACTGCCATTCCGGAGTCGCCAGCCACTGAATATGCATGGAACCGCGCAGGCGTCTCAGCTGATTTCCTTCAAACTGTTTCAGATTATTTCGTTCACTACCGAGATCAATTTGCAGTTGTAATTTGTTTTTCAGGAATTGATGGTGAGACTGTAGTGCGATTCGCTCAAAATCGTTCTGAAAAAATAAAGCTCCTAATGACCGGTAGCCGGGATCAATGTGCTCCAGGAAAAACCGGATATCGTGCCGGGGCGTAATCCGGTAGGTAAATCCACCTTTATAAGCCAGATTTTTCTGGTAGGTAATCGTAGGTTGAATCAATCCATAAGTCTGGTTCCAACCGGACCCGCTCCATGGTGATGCATTTTTATCCTGGTTCAATAAAGACTGGGCTAACTCACCTTCCAGGTTCCATTTAATTCCGAGTTGTTTTTTTATTTGCAGGGAAAGGACCACATTTTCAGCCGGTTTTAATTCCGGCACCTGATCCATGTCCAATGGCTGATCCGAATCCCAAATTTTAATGATCGAAACGGTGATTTCATCACCGCGACGACGATAGCCGGTTTTTACCCCAAAACCCATTCGTTTCTGGGTAGGTTCGATGGCTTGTTTACTTTCGAGGTCGCTGGCGAATGCTCGCCGCAAGCGACCATAAAAGGCGGCTGAATACCAACCTGATTTTTGGGAATTGTATTCCAGGCCGATGCCTCTAAAACCATGGCCCGCCAGGGAGTAATCGGAAAAATACATGCTGCGGTCTCCGGCATGCAAGGTGAAATTTTTATAATGGGGACTTATTCCGGAAATTAAAAAAGAAGGTAACCGGTATAAGGTATTTCCGTCGGAGTAATTAAATTGAAAGGGAGCCTTTATACCCAGAACATCCAGCACCAGGCCTGCCTGGATCCGGAGAGAGAATGGATCCACTCGCCGGTCTGCGCCTTCAATCCGGTTGGTAATTCCTTGCACGGAAAAATGCCCATGCCAGTTGACAGGTTGATCTTGCCACCTGTCTTTAATTTTTTTCAGTGATTGTTGGAGATCCTGTGTCAGACCACAGACAGGTAGTAAACAAAGCAAACATAATTGGTAATATCGAAGCATATGAGGGCAATTGGAACAGAAGATAATGATATTTATGGTAAACAGCAAAGAGATTATCCTGCGGAAGAACGGAATTTAACTTGTTGACCAATGATCTGGAAAATAAACATTAAGATTTAACCTGACCGGATGCCCAAAAACAAAAAAGCCACTCCGTGAGCACGGAGTGGCTTTAAATAGAAATTCTACTCATTAAGATTTTTTCGGACGACCACGGCGGCGTTTTGGAGCTGCCGGTGTTTCCGTAGCGGCTGCAGTTTCGGTTTTTTTCGGACGACCGCGACGGCCGGTCGTTTTTGTTGCGGTGGAGCCGGATTTACGGGGACGACCACGGCGCGTTGGCGCTTTGGTGGTGGTAACGGTAGTTTCCGGTTCAGCGGTGGCGGCTGCGGTTTCGGTTTTTTTCGGACGACCACGGCGGCCAGTGGTTTTCTTGGCGGTGGTGCTTGATTTTCTTGGGCGACCGCGACGCTTGGGTGCTTCGGTTACGGTTACGGCTGCTTCCGGTTCGGCGGTGGCTGCGGTCTCGGTTTTTTTCGGACGACCACGACGACCAGTGGCAGCTTTTTTAGCTGCAGTGGTTGTTCTTTTTGGACGACCACGTCCCGGTGATTTCGGCTGGTTGGCTTTTTCAGCTGCCTTAACCGCTTTGAGTTGTTCTCTCAGCTCTTTTATGGTCGCTTTAATTTGATCAGCCTGAAATTTCAATTTACTGGACTCACTCGAATAGTGATCTAATAATGATTGGATTTCTTCAGATTTTAGACTCATTTTACCCTTTTTTATAACAATAGATGTGTTTCATTAGTAATAATTGGCGAAAGCTGTTCTAATTATGGTTGGTTCTTTCGATCGGGTTATCGTTCCTTTCGCCCAGGTGAGTGAATAAAATTCACTGCAAAAGTAAAAAAAGTTCGTATTACCAACAGTAATCGTACGGGTTTTATTATGAAAAACAAGCCGAAAGAGACGGAATTAATATGCATTTTGGCATTTCTGACCATGATGGTCTTGATCTCATCCAATTAACCGGCAATAATCACCTTCATACCTGTTTTTCGTATTAGGAGAAGAAAACACCATCCCTTTTCCCAAGCAGATGAAGGTCAGCACTTGATCATTTTTGGTAATTTCATTTAAGGTAAGGGCAGTGCTCCGGATCGGTCGCATTTAGCACGAAATTACGTTAGGTATAAAGCAGGACTATGGTCCAAACTCAGGTTCCTTTTTTTTAGCAATATTATTATGGCTAAATCCATGTTTTGGAATAAACGGGATGGAGTCGGGAAATACAGTTGAAGTAATTCCCCTTCCCGGTGAATATTGCTGGCACAACGGACGGAATAAAATGAATGATTCGATTACCCTAGACCCGGTCCAGATCATCAGACATTCAAAAGGGAAGGTGTTCATTCGGTACCGGGGATAATTGCCTTGATGGCCTGCCACACCAAATGATGAAAAAGGTCTTGTATGTATCACCGGTACTATTTCAAGTTACTGGATCGAAGATCAAAGCAAAAAAGGTTGGAAAACAATTTATTGCTCGGGTAATAATTACCCTAATAATTAAAAAAGGTCAGGGTCTGATGCCATCAGGTTCCGGTAAAATAGTACATCGTTCCGGTCTTTGGAATGAAGGCCGGACACCAAAGCTTTCTTCACGATGAGGGCAATCGGCTACCGGCTTTCAAACATTTACCCTTTGAATTTCCTTTTCTGGAATGCGGATAAATGATACCTTTAATCGGATAGGCGATTTGCCTGAAAAGACCGCTTTGTGACCATAAAATAATGGCAGAAACACCTTTATGTGTGCGCACACGGTTTATATTTGCACTCCAATCCAACATGGAATAAAAAGAAAAACTTCATCTCTATGGCCATTCATGCTAGAAACAAACGTTTTGAAAAGATCCCCACACACATATTTTCCGAATCCGAAGAAGCTTCCCGGGCCGTCGCCCGGGAGATTGCCCAATTGATCCGCGATAAAGCGGAGCAGGGCAAGCCTTGCGTGCTGGGCCTGGCAACGGGATCCACCCCCAAGACCCTGTACAATGAACTTGTTCGGATGCACGAGGAGGAGGGTTTGAGTTTTAAGAATGTGGTGACGTTCAATCTCGATGAATATTATCCGATCACTCCGGATGCATTGCAAAGCTATGTCCGGTTCATGCACGAGTATTTGTTCGATTTGGTAGATATTGAACCGCAAAACATCCACATACCCGACGGCACCCTCGAGCGCTCGGCGATTTATGATTTTTGCTCCCAGTACGAAGAAAAGATCCAGGCCATCGGAGGGTTGGATATCCAAATATTGGGTATTGGTCGCACGGGCCATATCGGATTCAACGAACCCGGTTCCGGGCAGGAATCCCGTACCCGCCTGATCTCATTGGATCACATGACCATTATTGATGCGGCCAGTGATTTTTTTGGGGAAGAAAATGTCCCACGCAAAGCGATTACCATGGGTGTCGGCACCATCATGGAGGCAAAGCGTATCGTGTTGATGGCGTGGGGAGAAGGGAAGGCCAACATTATACAAAAGGCCGTCGAAGGACCGGTTACCGATTCGATTCCGGCGACCTATCTGCAGAAGCATCCCAATACCACCGTCTTTGTAGACGAAGGCGCCAGTGCAAAGCTCACCCGGATCCGTACTCCCTGGTTGGTCGGTGAATGCGACTGGACCGATTCCCTGGTTAAAAAAGCAGTCATCTGGCTATCCCTCCATCTTAACAAGCCCATTCTCAAATTGACCAACCGGGATTATTCGGACAATGGGATGGTGGATATCATAACGGAATACGACTCCGCCTACCACATCAACATCAAGATTTTTAATGAGCTGCAACGCACCATCACCGGCTGGCCGGGTGGAAAGCCAAATGCGGACGACAAACTTCGCCCCGAGCGGGCCGTGCCGTCCCATAAACGGGTGATCATTTTCAGCCCCCATCCGGACGACGATGTCATATCCATGGGAGGTACCTTCATCCGGCTCCATGATCAGGGGCATGAAGTGCATGTGGCTTACCAGACTTCCGGCAACATTGCCGTATTTGATGATGACGTTGTTCGTTTCGCCGACTTTGTGAACGATTACCACGAGGCGTTTGGCTTGAGTCCGGATAAAACCCAGGAGTTATTAAATCAGGTCCGCCACCAGATACAGAGCAAAGAGCCGGGTGCCATCGATTCGGAAGAAGTCCGTACCCTGAAGGGATTGATTCGCAAAGGAGAGGCCAAAGCAGGATGCCGGTACGTGGGCATCCCGGAGTCTAATATGCATTTCCTGAATATGCCTTTTTATGAAACGGGCAAAGTGAAAAAGAAACCCATCGGGGAAGAAGACATTCAGATCACCATGGATCTTCTGGAAAAAATCAAGCCTCATCAGGTGTATGCAGCAGGGGATCTTTCGGACCCACACGGAACCCACCGGGTCTGCCTTCAGGCCATCTTCGCCGCTTTGAGTCGCCTGAAGGACCGTGCATGGACGAAAGATTGTTGGCTATGGTTGTACCGGGGAGCCTGGCAGGAATGGGATATTGAGGACATCGATATGGCGGTTCCGATCAGCCCGGAAGAATTGCTCCGTAAGCGCCGCGCCATTTTCAAACACCAATCACAAAAAGACCGCCCTTTGTTTCCTGGTAACGATGCCCGGGAATTCTGGCAACGGGCGGAAGAACGCAACCGGGGGACTGCCAATCTTTATGACGAGTTGGGTCTGGCCGAATACGAAGCCATGGAAGCATTCAAGCGATTTGAATATTAAGCCGAGATGTGAGATATTAGATTTAGGATTTAGGATTTGTGATTTAGGATTTGTGATTTGGGATCAACTCTTCAACACCTAAACACGTAAACTCGTAACAAAATAAATATTATGAAGCGTATTATTCTTGGGAGCTTATGGTTAGCTCTCCTAGCCATCGCACCTGCTTATAGCCAAGATCAGGCAAAACCAGAAAAACCGGAAGGACCGGCCCCGAAGGGCGAAGTGGCCACTTCCAAGAGTTCCATCCATATCGATGGTAAAGTATTGAATTATTCGATTGAGGCAGGAACCCTGCAACTCCGCGACGAAGAAAATGAACCCATTGCCCTGTTTGGATTCACCGCTTATTTCAAAGAAGGTGTCACCGACAACAGCAAACGTCCCATTTTATTTGCCTACAATGGTGGCCCCGGATCTTCTTCGATCTGGCTCCATATGGGAGTTATTGGTCCCAAACGAGTGGTGATCAATGATGCGGGTTATACCCCTGCCGCTCCCTATAACCTGGAGGAAAATCCCAACTCACCGATTGATCTGGCGGACATTGTTATGATTGACCCCGTAGGTACCGGACTGAGTCATGCCATCGGCAAGGCCAAGAACACCGATTTCTGGGGCGTCGATGAAGACATCCGCTCGGTCAGTCTGTTTATCAAACAATTCATCAATGAACACAACCGCTGGAATTCTCCGAAATACCTGTTGGGTGAAAGTTATGGCACCATGCGGAATGCCGGGGTCATGAATTACCTGCAGGAGCGGCTGGGCATGGCTTTGAATGGTGTCGTCATGGTTTCAGCTGTTTTTGATATTCGGATGCTGGCCTTTGCAGCCGGGGACGATATTTCATACATCACCAATTTGCCCACTTATGCGGCAACGGCCTGGTATCATGATCAGGTGCCGGGAAAACCGGAATTGACCAAATTTTTACAGGATGCGCGTGATTTTGCCGGTGGGGC
Organism: Saprospiraceae bacterium; assembly: GCA_020436785.1. Lineage (GTDB taxonomy): Bacteria > Bacteroidota > Bacteroidia > Chitinophagales > Saprospiraceae > JAGQXC01. The sequence goes on from JAGQXC010000289.1 coordinate 12,117, forward strand.
CTATGCGTCTGCCTTAATGAAGGGAGACCAGTTGGCCGGCATGGAGCGCCAGGATGTACTGAAGAAGCTGGCTTATTTTACCGGATTGAGTGAAGAATACCTGTCCCGGGCCAATCTGCGGGTTTCTCAGCCGGAATTTTCTCAGCAACTGATGCGTGATCAGGGCGAGACCGTTGGTCGACTCGATAGTCGATTCACCGGAGTCAACCAGGATCTGAACAGTCAGTACACGGATTATGATCCGCAGAGTGCGGCCATTTCTCCGGGATATACGGCGGCATTCATGGATTATTATTACAATCAATTAGGTGTTGATAAGTCTAATTACTACAATGTATCCGCTTATGCCCGGAGAGGGTTTAACTGGAAATGGGAACACGGTCATGGGAGAGGTTTTCCAACCGGAGGCGTAAACACCGGTGTTGATATGGCAGAAGCATTGTCGCACAATCCCAATTTGAAAGTGCTGATCATGAACGGCTATTACGACCTGGCGACACCGTTTTATAACGTGGAATACACCATCGATCATCTGGGGCTAACCCCGGAGATCAAGAAAAACATCATCATGAAGTATTATGAGGCCGGCCACATGATGTATACCCACGAAGAGTCCCTGAAAATGTTTAAAAAAGATCTGGCTGCTTTCATTGACTCAACGTTACATCCTTCGGTACAGCCCTGACACCGGGGTTTGAATCGATAGCCGGATTATATGAAATACCAATCGCATAAAGGCTTCCATCAGGAAGCCTTTTTTGTTCCTTAAACAGATCGTTCAGTTGCCGGGAATTGTTTAATTTTAATAAACTAATCCTGAGCTTATGAAAGTGTTACGCTGGCTGGTCTACCTGTTAATTGGTGTCCTCTTATTAGGTGTCGTTTTGGCATTGGTGGGACCCAAAACATTCCGGGTTTCAAGATCCACGGTCATTGATGCCAATCGCAATGAAGTATTCAGATATGTGGATCGATTTTCTAACATTGAGAAATGGAATCCCTGGGCGGAACTGGATCCCGATATGACCACATCGGTTACCGGTGAAGAAGGTAAAGTAGGTGCCGTCTATTCCTGGGAAGGGAATGACCAGGTGGGTACCGGGACCCAAACGATCGTGGAAATTGTTCCTGCGGAAAAGGTTAAGACGCAATTGCATTTCATGAAACCCATGGAATCGGAAGCCGATGCCTCCACCTTTCTGGAAGATACAGTAGGCGGAACAAAGGTGAGCTGGGTGATGGAAGGCAAGAATAATTTTATCAGCCGGATCTTTATGAATTTTATGAGCATGGATGCGATGATGGGACCTGATTTTGAAAAAGGCATGCAAAAACTAAAGACGCTGGTTGAATCAAACAAACAATCCATGTACAATGGTTACGAGGTAAAAGTAATGGATGGCTCCCGTCAACTCTATGCCGGGGTTCGCAAGGATGTTCCGATTGCGGACATTACGCCCTTTTTCGCCGACAACTTTGGCCGGATCATGCAAAAAGCAGGTGACCAAGCAGCAGGAATGCCATGTAGTCTGACCTATGTCTGGGACGAAGAAAATCAGGTGGCAGATATCGCTGCGGCCGTTCCGGTAACCGGTTCTGTGGAAGGGCTGACCATGTTTGATATCCCGGCCGGCAAAATGCTGATGATTGATTATTTCGGAGCCTATGAAGCCATTGGAGCCGCCCACGTGGCAATGGATCAATACATGCAGGCACATCAAATGGAAATGATTCCCCCGGCAATTGAAGCTTACATCACCGATCCGGGGATGGAACCAGATACCTCCAAATGGTTGACCCGGTTAACCTATCCGGTGAAAGAGAAACGGTAGTTCGTAGACGGGTATACAGGATTATTAAGGCACATATCCGATAATTCCCCATATTTGCACTTCATAATTGTGCAGTATGAAAAACCGTTTGCCGGGAATCTACCCTCTCCTGATCCTATTGCTTGGTGTTCTGTTCATCTTCCTCGGATCCTGTTCCAGAAATGGTTTAAGTTCGGGAGGATCGGAACTGACCCTGGTGGCAGATGGAAAAACCGACTACGTCATCATCATTCCGGAATCACCCTCAACCAACGAACGGACCCTTGCGGAAGAACTGAAGTCGTTCTTTGAGAAAATGAGTAAAACTCAGATTTCCATCTTTACCGATGCGGATAAACCCAAAGCCAAAGAAATCAGTATTGGGAACACCAATCGATGGAATTCGAAAGGTACCGGAATCGAGGCGGAAGGATACCAGATCCGCACCGAAGGCGACCGGATACTGATCAGAGGTGGCAATGAAGCGGGGCTGCGCAATGCCTATCAGGATTTTATTGAATGGTTGGGTGCCCGGCGCTATGTAGCCAACACCACCATTTTTGATGTGGCCAATCAAGTGTCCTTTCCAGCAATCGATACGGTATTTAACCCGCCGTTTAATTACCGCCGTCTGGACTATGCCGGCACAAACAGTACTTTTTTCAGCGACTGGTACAAACTGGATAACAGCCTGGTCGAAACGGAATGGGGCTTGGAGGGACCTTCTTTTGATCGCTTGTTACCTCCGGAATCGTATTTTTCCAAACATCCCGAATGGTTCTCTGAAATCGCCGGCACCAGAGTTAACCATGGACAATGGTGTTTGAGCAACCCGGATTTGTTTACGGCGGTGAGGGATTTGTTGGCCCTGCGCATGCAAGCCAATGTGGAAGCCAACTACTGGTCGATTACCCCCAATTTAAACAAACTCCATTGTACCTGTGACCGTTGCCGCCAAATCAACCAGGAAGAAGGCAGTCCGGCAGGAACCCTGATCCGCTTCCTGAATCAAATGGCCGGAGAATTTACAGACCGTACCCTGGTGACCGAAGCGTTTGGTGAATACCGGACGCCTCCCAAGACCAAACCGGCAAGCAATGTGGTTATTATCGTGCCTGCCGATGATATTGACCACGCTCACCCGGTAGCCACCGGGGAGAATTCGGCCGCGTTTCGTGATGACCTGCAGGGATGGCTACAACTTACCAACCAGATTATGGTCAAAGAATACCTGGTCCAACGGACCAATCTGGTCAGCCCGTTTCCCAACCTGCGTACCATCGGGCCCAATTTTCAGTATTACCGGGATCTGGGCGTGAAAATGATCCTTGCTGAAGGAGACCGTGATCCGGGAGGCGAATTGGCCGATCTTCGCGCCTACCTCACCGCCAAACTTTTATGGAATCCCGATCAACCGGTTGAACCTTTGATTACCCAGTTCTGCAACTATTATTATGGCGCTGCCGGAGCTTTCGTTGAGCGGTACATCAATTTATTGCACAATCAGATGGAGGCCAGCGGTCATCGTCTGAGCATCGACGGCAATCCCGCCGAAGGTCTGGATTCCTACCTGCGTCCGGATTATATGGATCAATACAATTTCTTTTTTAATCAGGCAGAGCCTCTGGTCAGCAACGATCCACAATTACGCGATCGACTGCAACGCGATCGCCTGCCCCTGGTGTTTGCCAGCCTGGAATTGGCAAAGGCATACGGGACGGAGAAACGAGGCTTCTACCTCAATGTGAATAACAAATGGATCAAGGTAGAGGGGTTAATTTCCCTGGCCAATAATTTCGTGGTGGAATGTGCCCGATTGGGGATTGACCGATTGGATCTGGCTGGACATTCTCCCGCGCAATACCAGGACGACCTGGCCAGTTATTACAATCGGTCGGTGCAGGAGCATTTGTTTTTCCGTAAATCGGCCATCGTGCTGGGACATTCCGCTTCTTCCCGTTTCAATGGCGGTGACCCCATTTATCTGGTGGATGGCATCTCCGGGACCACCGATTTCCATTATTCATGGTTGGGTTTTCAGGGTGTCGATTTGGAAGCAACCCTGGACTTTGGCAAGGACACGATCTTCCACGCAGTAAATGTCCATTTTTTGCAGGATCCGGAGCATCAGATCTATTGGCCCGGTTCGGTGACGATCTCTGTTTCTGCAGACAATACCACGTTCACGCCACTCAAGACGATAACCCTGCCGGAAAACCAATCGGATAAGCCACAAATCAGGGAAGTTCCGGTCAACTTTGGGGCGCAAACGGCAAGATACATTCGTGTCCAGGCCGTTCAAACAGCTCCATCTACGGAAACCGGACCATCCGCCTGGCTATTCGTCGACGAAATTGTGGTGGAATAAAGCCGGAATTGGCAGAAACCCAATGGCCGGAGCCAGGCAATTTTGTCATTCCAGGATGATTGTTCGCATTCTCATGAAAGGATAACTCGATTACTCCTTAACTTTAGAAAAAATAAATCTAATCATGAGAAAGCTTTTCCGAATAATAAGTTTGGTAAGCCTGGTCTGTACTTTAGTCACCACAGGTTGGGCGCAAAAGAAAAAGGCAGCGGAACCGGCCGCTGAGATGAAGAAGGATACCTTGCTTGACAAAACCTCCTTCGGCGGACTAAAATTCCGCAGCATCGGGCCGGCCATCACGTCCGGTCGCATCGCTGACTTTGCTGTACATCCTACCCAGCATAAAACGTATTATGTAGCCTCAGCTGCCGGAGGAGTGTGGAAAACATCCAATGCCGGCATAACCTATGATCCTGTTTTTGATGGAGAAGGGAGCTGGACCATCGGCTGTGTAACCTTGGACCCCAGCAATCCAAACATCGTCTGGGTGGGGACCGGAGAAAATAACAATCAGCGTTGTGTGGGCTACGGAGACGGTGTTTATAAATCCATGGATGGCGGTGCTTCATGGACCAATACCGGTTTGAAAAACTCCGAGCACATCGGTAAGATCATTGTGGATCCGACCAACTCGGACATTGTCTATGTGGCCGCCATTGGTCCGGTGTGGTCGGCGGGAGGCGATCGTGGGGTCTACAAGACCCTCGACGGTGGCAAAACCTGGGAAGCTGTTCTGACTGTTGATGAACATACAGGCGTTAACGATCTGGTCATGGATCCCCGGGATCCGGAAGTCCTCTATGCGTCTGCCTTTCAGCGGGAGCGTAAGGTCTTCACCTACATCGGTGGCGGCCCCGGTTCCGGCATCTATAAAACGGTTGACGGTGGCAAGACCTGGGAAAAAGCAAATAAAGGATTGCCCGGAGTCGACAAAGGGCGGATCGGTTTGGCCATTTCACCCGCTAATCCCGAAATCATCTATGCCATCGTCGAAGCAGCCGAAGGGAAAGGTGGGGTGTTTGCCTCCACCAACCGGGGTGCATCCTGGCAGAAGCGCAGTGGTTACAATACCAGCGGCAATTACTACCAGGAAATCATCGCGGACCCCAACGATGAAAACACCCTCTACGCCATGGATACCTGGATGCAAATATCCACGGATGGTGGACGGAGTTTCAACAACGTCGGAGAGGATTTTAAACATGTGGACAATCATGCCCTGTGGATAGACCCGGAGGATACGGATCACCTGCTGGCCGGATGTGATGGGGGTGTCTATGAGTCTTTTGACCGGGGAAAAAACTGGGACTTCAAGGCCAATCTGCCCGTTACCCAATTTTATAAAGTTGCTTTGGACAATGCGGAGCCTTTTTATAATGTTTACGGAGGTACCCAGGACAACTTCTCCATGGGAGGCCCCTCACGAACAGTCAGTGGCAATGGAATTTCCAACGAACAATGGTTCATGACTAATGGAGGCGATGGATTCGAATCGCAGGTAGATCCCAACAATCCGGACATCGTTTATGCCCAGTCCCAGTACGGAGGATTGGTACGTTATGATCATAAAAGCGGAGAGATCCTGGGCATCCAGCCGAAGGAACGCAAGGATGAGAATGCGTATCGCTGGAACTGGGATGCACCGTTGGTGATCAGCAAGCATCTGCCCACCCGGATCTATTTCGCCGCCAACAAGGTCTTTCGGAGTGACGACCGGGGCAACAGCTGGGAAGTCATCAGCGAGGACCTCACCCAACAGATCAACCGGAATGAGCTCAAAGTGATGGGCCGGGTATGGGGAATTGACGCAGTCGCCAAAAACGTGTCCACCTCACCGTATGGGACCATCGTGGCACTGGACGAATCGCCGATGGATCCCAACATGGTCTATGCCGGAACCGACGATGGCTTGATCCAGATCACCACCGATGGAGGAAAAAGCTGGATGAAAGCCAGCCAACCGGCAGGTGTACCGGCCAATACGTACGTTAATATGGTGCTGGGATCGCAGCACGACAAGCAGGTGATTTATGCCTGTTACAATCACCACAAGGAAGGTGATTACAAACCTTATGTCTACAAAAGTACGGACCTGGGTAAGACCTGGACTTCGATAACTGCCAATCTGCCTGAACGGGGTTCCTCCTATGCCATCGCTGAAGACTTTGTTGATCCCGACCTGTTGTTTGTCGGAACCGAGTTTGGAGTCTATTTTTCCAACAATGGTGGTCAATCCTGGAAGGCGTTGAAGGCTGGGTTGCCGACCATTGCCATCCGGGATATCGCCATTCAGAGACGGGAGGCGGACCTGGTCCTGGCCAGTTTCGGACGTGGTTTTTATGTCCTGGATGACTACAGCGCCTTGCGGCATGCGAAGGAGGCCGATCTAATGGCGGATGCTACGATTTATCCGGTCCGTCCCGCCCTCCAATATGAACCTTCCTATCCGTTGGGATTGCCGAAGAAAGGTTTCCAGGGTGACAATTACTACCTGGGTGAAAATCTGGGACCGGTGGCCATGATCACTTATTTCGTTAAGGAAAAGATCGAGTCACTGAAGGACCAACGACAGGCCGAAGAGAAAAAAGCTGCGAAGGATGGCAAAGACAATCTTTATCCTTCGTACGAAGCTCTGAAAGCCGAACAGGATCAGCCCGATGCCTATTTGTTGTTTACCATCACCGGTGCGGATGGAAACATTGTGCGTAAGCTGACCACCAATCCCGGAACCGGCGTCCAGCGCATCCTGTGGGATCTACGCTATGCGGCCAAGGATCCGGTTTCACTCGGGGGATCCGGATTCTACAATCCATTTGCCGGGCCGGATCAGGGCCGGTTGGTTGACCCGGGCCGGTACCAGGTGACCCTTTCTAAAAGTGAAAATGGAGTGATCACGCCGCTCGCCGGTCCTGTCGAAATTGAAGTCAAAGCACTGAACAATACGACTTTACCGGCAACTGACCGCGAGGCCCTGGTCGCTTTTCAGGGTGAGGTGGCTGATCTGGCACGCGTGGTCCAGGGCG
>JAGQXC010000290.1 GCA_020436785.1 Saprospiraceae bacterium
AATCGTTTCCGCATCAGCACTTCGGTGAATCCCTCCTTCACAAAGTCATGCAATTCACCCACCACTTCGAAGCCAAACTCCGCATAAAGCTTTTGTGCCCGGTCATTGAAGGAGGAAACACAAATGAAGAGGTTGGCGGCACGTCCCGGAGCAGTATTTTCAATGTGCTGGAGCAACATCGTACCTAAACCCAGTCCGCGGTAATTATCGTGGACGTATAATGTCTGGATGTACAGACGGAAGGTGCTGAGGGTCTGCACGATGGCAAAGGCGATGATCTCTCCTTCGGACCGGACAACGTAAATTTCTTTACCGGGACCGGAAAATCCGGCCAGGCAGTTTTCCAGGGTATAGCCCATGGTTTGCCACGGCGGAGAGGTGACCATCATCCGGGCCGCGGTTAGGAAGTCTTGGGGTTCAGACGTTCGTTCGATGGGATCTTCCATGTGCATTCGATTTACGGATCAGAACTAAAAATAACAAAGTCAGGGCTGCATTGACCGCAATATTCATAAATCCAAAGTTGAAATGGAAATAGTGACTGCTGACGATGTTCAAAAGATAGGTGAGCAAAGCAGCGACCAAACAGACGATGGGCACCCAGCGTTGTCTCAGTTCCAATCGGGTGAAGAGCCCGGCCAGGAATAAGCCCAGCAACGGTCCGTACGTATATCCGGCAATCCGGAAGATGGTATTGATGATGGCGCCCTGGTTGTTCCAGAAGATCATGATGATCGCAAACATGATCGCATTGACACCCAGAAGTACCCAGCGTTTGATGCGTACCCGGTCCTCATGGCTCCGCTCGACATACCGGAAAAAATCGTAGGAAATGGAGGTGGTCAGGGCTGCAATGCAGGAGTCGATGCTGGCGAACGTCGAGGAAATAACCCCGATAAAAAAGGCGACGACGCCGATCTTGCCGAAATAGTTCATGGTCAGGTAGGGATACAAGGTGTCTGTGTCCACGTATTGCCCATTTTGTAGCGCCAGAGGGATGCCTTTCTGCTCGGCGAAAAGGTAAAGGAGGATACCCAGGATGAGAAACAAGGTCTGGGCCATGGCAATGAAAAAGCTAAAGGTCAGCACATTGCTCCGGGCTGCCCGCTGGTCCCGTATGGTAAGCGTCTTCTGCATCATGCTCTGGTCCAGGCCCACCAGGGCGACGGTGATCAGAAATCCGGAGATGAATTGCTTGAAAAAATTAGAACCTGCCCGGGGCGAAAAATTAAACCAGTCAAACAAGGGATGGACGCGGATCACGTTGGTCAATTGTTGCCAGTCGTAACCCAGTGAATGGATGATTACGCGAATGGACAAAATCAGGACCAGTAACAGGGACAAGGATTGCAGGGTATCGGTCCAGACAATGGTTTTGACGCCGGATTGATGCGTATAGAGCCAGATCAGTCCTAAAATGAGAACGATGCTGACCGGGTAGGGAATACCCAGCTGGTTGAGGAAGGCATCCTGCAGGATCTTAACCGATAGCAGCAGTCGTAACGCAGCGCCAAAAGACTGGGACACAATGAAAAACAAAGAGCCGGTTTTATAAGTCACCGATCCGAAACGGTCACCCAGGTAGGAGTACAGCGAGACCACCTGATGCCGGTAGAAAGTTGGTACCAATACGAAGGCGATAAACAAATACCCGATGATGGAGCCAAGGATGAATTGGAAATAATACAAGTGATCGTTTCCTACATTCCCTGGGATGGAGACCAAAGATACCGCTGAAATGCCTGAGCCGATCATGCCGAAAGCCACCAGAAACCAGGGTGACTTTTTATCCCCGTCAAAGTAAGTACGGTCGCTGCGTTGACGTGAGGTCCACCAGGATACCATCATCAATACCGAAAAGTAGCCGGCGATGATCAGCAGAAGGAGGCTTGGCTGCATCAAATTTGTTTGTACTGCGGTTAAATCTAGTTAAATTAAACTCACCGTTCTCATCAATCGAATATGAAACCGATCGTCCAAATATCCCTTGACCTGACCAACATCGAAGAAGCGCTGGAGACGGCTGCTATGGCGCTGCGGGCCGGCGTGGATTGGCTGGAAGCGGGGACGCCACTGATCCTGGCGGAAGGTTTGCACGGGGTGAAGAAGCTTAGAGAGGCTTTTCCGGAGGTACCGATCGTGGCTGACCTGAAGACCATGGATGGCGGTTACCTGGAGGCTGAAATGATGGCGAAAGCCGGGGCGACCCATGTGGTGGTGATGGCGCGGGCCCACGAAGAAACCATCAGGTGTGTGGTTCAGGCAGGCAAGGATTATGGAGTGAAAGTTATGGGAGATAACCTTGGTTGTCCGGATAAGGTTGCCGCCGCGCGATGGTTGGAAGAACTGGGCTGCAATTACGTGGTCCATCACATCGGCTACGATGAACGCCGGGGCATTGCCGCCCGGGGATTGCGGATGCCCAGCCCGTTGGATCAGCTCAGGGAGGTCGTGGAGGCTGTACGGATTCCGGTCCAGGCAGTTGGTGGACTTTCTCTGGAGCAAGCCATCCGTTGCCCGGAATATGGTGCTCCTCTGGTTGTATTAGGAGCTCCACTCACCATCGATGCGGATGCATTTAAGACGGCGGATGGGGACCTGGAAGCCTCGTTAAGGTTGATTTGTGAGAAGGTGCAACGGGGTGTGAGGTAGCGGGGTGTGAGGTGCGGGGTACGAGGTATGAGGTATGGGGTCAAAGGACAATGGAGAAAGGATAATGAAAGGTCACGTTGAATTAACGAATCAACGAATTAACAAATTAACTGGCAACGGGGTAACGAGGTATGGGGTAGTGGGGTATGAGGTATGGGGTATGGGGTCAAAGGACAATGGAGAAAGGATAATGAAAGGTCACGTTGAATTAACGAATCAACGAATTAACTGGTAATGAGGTTGCCGGGTACGGGGTGATGGGGT
>JAGQXC010000022.1 GCA_020436785.1 Saprospiraceae bacterium
CTTTTTCCAATTGGTTGAGTATTGCTATGACTTCCGGTTGTCCGGCTTGTGGACTGGTAGCTTGTTCAAGACCTTGTGCCAGGGCTTGCATGAGGAGAGTCACCGCATGGTTTGTTGGGGTCAGGTTCCTGAGTACCGCTTGAACCTGATAGGGCTCTCCTGATTTTCCTGCCATCCGGCAAAGCGTTTGGAGCAACGCCTCCTCCGGATCAGAGTGAGTAACCTGGGAGCTAATGATCGCGTGTAACATGGAAACCGGGTCGTGTTGGGCTACCGTGGCCATGGCCATCACCTGCCAGGTATCCAACTGATTTTGTGCCGAAAGCTTTACCAGGTTCGTGGTAATTTTTTCCCAATGGGACGAGCTGATTTCATCGGGAAAGCTGCCCAATGCCAACAATGCAAAAAGACGGACCCGGGCATCCGGATGTTGAATGCCCGCTAAGACCTGAGGCAATAATTCGGAATAGTAGGATGGTTTTTCTGCGATGATTTTCAACGCGTTCACTAAAACAGGTGCTTCCTGATCATCGAATATGCGTCCAAGTAAACCAGGATTCAGTGCATTCAGACCGTCAAGGATCCACAGAGCGTGGACAGTGGCCAATGGATCGGTAGCCTTAACTTTCGCTTTTACCAGTTCAACACTGGCAGGATTGGCCTCTTCGATAAGGAGACGATGGGCGGTGTTGCGTACCCACTGATTAGGGTGGGACAATGCCTCGGCAAGGGCTGCAGGATCACTGCGGTCCAGAGTGGCCATTGCTGAAGCTCCGCTTGCTTTTGGAAAGATCCGGTAAATTCGTCCCTGCTTCTTACCTGCGTTCAGGTCCATGGTTGCTTCCAGCTCATCCGGGATCCATTCCGGATGTTCAATCACCCCTCGGTGCATGTCTACCACATACAATGCTCCGTCGGACCCGGTGGTCATATTGACCGGACGGAAGGAACGATCCTTACTGGCCAGGAATTCCTTTTTCTCCTCGTGCCGCGAAGCCTTCAAGGCCGACCCATCCGCAGAAAGCAAGTCCAGATGAATCAGGTTAAGCACCACGTCTGCCACAAAGATTTGGTTGTTGAAAGGTTCGGGAAAGGCATTGCCACCGTAGTAGGTGATCCCGCAGGCTCCGGAGAAATAACCGGCCTGTTCCGGATGATTGACGCGCGTTTCTTGTTCGCCAATTGGGTAAATACGGGAAAGACCATTTACTTCATGATCGGAAATGTTGAGTAAGGTGTGTCTTGGTTCAACCGCGAGATCCTCAATAAATTTACCGGGAAAGACCAGCTGAGAGATGTGTTCGAGGTTGTGTGTTTCAAATTGGTTCCCCCATTGGTCAAAGGCCAGTCCGAATCCGCCGGAAGATTCGCCCACCCTTTCCAGCCGGCTGCTGTCGATACGGAATCGGAAGTCTTGTCCGCGAAGGTCCAGGGAGTCGATCGGATTCGCCAGGAAGAATGGTTTGCCGTCATTACCCCCATTGGCAGCGTAAATCCAGTTGTCCAGTCCAAAGGTCAGGCCATTGCTGTTGTGTTGTTGGTTCCCCCGTTCGAAACCGCCCATCAGAGATTTACGCACGTCTGCAATGCCATCGCCATCGCTATCCCCGAGCCAAAGCAACTCAGGAGGAGCCAGGACCAGAAACCCACGTTGATAGGGCATAAAGGAGGAGGCAATATGCAGGCCATCGGCATAGACCGTCCGCCGGTCGTAGAGGCCATCACCGTCATCATCATGCAACTGTACAAGGCGGCTCTCGGCATCATCCATCGGATACCCGGGCATTTCGAGTACATAGGCATGGCCGTGTTCGTCGAACTCGAAATCCACTGGATCAAATACCAAAGGTTCAGCTGCAACCAGTTTAAGTTCAAATTCCGGATGGAGCTGAAACGTTGCATCGGCTTTTGGTTCTTCGTTTTGCTGACATTGGACAGAAGACAGAACAAGCAGGGCGAAGCATGCGGAGATGATTGAAACAGAGCGCATCATGATAGCGATTACAATGACCTGAAAATACTAAGATTGGAAAAATTTTATCAACATCGACCCACTTGCCTCATGGATACAATAGCGATTTCTTCAAAACCTTCCTGGTGGGTATCGCATTCCCTTAATTAAGGTGCAAGGTGATTTTGGAAAATATTATTCCTTATAGGCCGGCAGGTGCATCGGGCTCTCTTCATTGCTGAATAGTTTAAAAGCAACCGGGTCTGTCAATAGTGCCGTGAGTAAGGCCGGTTTTCCATCCACCAACACCTGGTTGTTCATCAGACGGATGCCGTGGCTGTAATCCACATACCAATCGGCATGCCCGCCGTAGACCGTCTGAATGGGTGTGCCATCGGCCATATGCCAGCCATAGATGACCACTTTATCCGGATGATCGAATATCCGGTTCGACAAGATCACATCTTTTTTAATGCCGGCGATCAATTGGCCATCCCGGGCGCCAACGCTATCTTTCTGTAGTTCAATGTGCGCATTATGAGCGATGAATTGAGCTACCGATTCATTTTGATGTCCGACCGGTTTGTAATAAAAGGGCCTTAATGGTACCCGTGCATGATGGTAAATGTTGTCACTGATTTTAGCCGTGATCAGGGTGGCATTAAATAAGGTTGCCAGTCGTTGGGCAGTGTGCGGGTTCATCGGTATCCGGCAATAATCCGTGTTGGTGCCCACCGCCAGGTAATCGGGCATGACCTGATAACTTACCCGGTGCTTGACTCCGTGGGCATCCGCAAATTCCTCATTCAGGGTAACCAGTTGGCGAAGAAAATCCGGCATATTTCCCTTTGCCAGTGCCTGAAAGATGGCTTCTTCCCGCTCCATTAATGGAAGACGGGCGATCCTTTGCATAAAAACACTGCCTGGTTCCGCATCATCGATTCGTGGAGGAATGGTTAAAGGCGGTAGCGTGTCAAGGTTTGATCCGGCCAAGGGGACGGTCCCGCTACCGCAATAATCCGGAGAAGAAGGAGTAATAAGAAGGATAACAAACAGGATAATGGTCATCTTTTTTCTTTATTGAGCAGGATCAGACCTGGGCAACCAATGTGTACCGGCCATCACCTCATTCGTACATCCACCGTTGATCCGTTTGGTCGGGGCACCCCAAAATCCGGTCCGGTGTCATTCCAGTAAAAGGGTTGAATGCTGACCTCCCGCTTCCATCCGGCGCCACGGTATTTGGAATGGTGGTAAACGATGTAATCCTGATCCCTGATACGCAGGAACGAGCAATGACCGGGGCTGATCACTTCATCCGTGCCCGTAAATACCGGATGTTCCCATTTCTTCCATGAGTTCGGATTCAGTGGCTCTTCGCCAGTCAGTTCCAGTAGTCCCAGGCAATAATCGTCCGACCAGCTTCCACTGGCGGAATAGATGATATAAACGCGGTTACTTTTTTTCAACACCTCCGGACCTTCATTGATGGTTGGTAACTCCGTACTCGAGCCTCTTCGTTCCCAATCGTATTCAGGAGACGAGATCAGGATTCTGTCCGAATTGATTTTCGAAGGTCCGTCCATCCGGGCGATGTACAGGTTTTGCTGTCCGTTTACTGCTCCTTCCCAACCCGACCAGATGAAATACAGCGTATCACGAAAGTTGAGCACCGTACCATCGATGGCCCATTGATCGGAAGGATCCGAAAGCACGCCGAGGTACGAGAATTCCGAACGAATGTCCTTAGTGGCTGAAGACAGGATATGCATGCGGTGATGCGCATTCTCTCCGTCATCGGCGGCAAAATACACGTACCATTTTCCTGCCAGAAAATGCAACTCAGGCGCCCAGATTTCTTTGGAATGATCGGTAGCAGGCTGTGCCTTCCAGATGATCCTTTCTTCGGCCTTTTCGAGTTCCGAAAGTCTCTTTACTAATTTAAGGCCTATGCGGTCCCCCCTGGAGTAGCAGTACAAAAACGTATCCTGGTAATGGATGATCCAGGGGTCCGCACCGGTTGATAAAAGCGGATTGATAATCCGGTCAGAATGGCTTGTTGAATCGCATCCGATCCAACACATCGCAGCTACCAGTACATTCCAGGATTTCATTGGCCGGATCCCATTTCCACCAATGTTGGTCTGCGCTGCAGATGATTGGTGATCTGTTCATAAGCGAGGGCAAATTCCAGGACTTTCTTGTCGCCTCCGAAAGGGCCAATTACCTGCAGACCCATCGGACGCCCGTATTCATCAAAACCTACCGGCAAATTGATGACCGGCAGCCCACCCAGGCTGGCGGGGATCATTACCTCCATCCACCGGTGATAGGTATCCATTTTCTGTCCCCCCACTTCCGTAGGCCAATGGATTGCTTTGGAAAAGGGAAATGCCTGGGCGCTTGGTAATGCCAGGAAATCAAATGACACAAAAAGGCGCTCCAACGTCGAAAGCCAATGATTACGGATCCGCCGCGCGGTGGCCATTTCTTCCGGTGTAATGCTTAAAGCTTGCTCGAACTCCCAGGTCATTTCCGGTTTTAACAAAGCCCGGACCGCCTCATCATCGAAAAGTTCTTCTTTTCTGTCCAGCCGTCGGTTATGGCGTAAGGTAGTCCAGGATTCCCACAGATCAGATGCTTCAAAGGGCAGGTTGATGGAATGGATGCGGACGCCGGCGAGGGCAGCACTTTCCAGGCTGGCTTCACAGAGATCCAGGATGCCCGGATCCATCGGCAGGTAGTGGTTGAGATCCCCCAGCCACCCAATATGGATGGTTTTAAGTTCCACCGGGCTAAAGACTCCTGGAAACGGTTGCAACGCGATGGTTTGTAACAATTGAATCAGGTCGCGGGTATTTCTGCCCATTGGTCCTTTGGTTGACAATGGCTGGTCGGGACCCGTGTTATTGAGGTCAATGACATTGGCGCTGGGGCGGAAACCAATGACGTTGTTGAAAGCACCGGGATTCCTTAGTGAGCCCATCATATCACTGCCATCGGCCACTGGCAACATCCGGGTAGCCAATCCACAAGCTGCTCCGCCACTGCTGCCTCCGGCGGTTAATTCCGGATCGTAGGCACTGGCGGTGACTCCGAACAGGGGATTGTAAGATTGCGACCCCAGGCCGAATTCGGGCGTGTTGGTCTTGCCAATGAAAATGGCTCCTTGCTGGCGTATTTTAGCCACGATAGGATCATCGTTGATTCCTATCCGGTTCTGGTAAATGGGCGAGCCCTCGGTAAATGGAATGCCGGCCACTTCAGCTAGTTCTTTGACGGCGTGGGGCATGCCGTGCATCCATCCCCAATACCGTCCTTGGGCCAGGGTCTCATCGGCATGTTTGGCCTGTGCCATTAATTGATCTTCATCAACCAGGTTAACCAGGGCATTGTAGATTGGATTGTGTCGGTTGATGTGGGATAAATAAGCCTGCATAACTTCCGTACAACTCACTTGCTTGTTACGGATGGCCCGGGAGAGTTCCGTGGCATGCAAATCTACAATATTGGATGGCATCGGATTTTTCATGAAGCAATTGGCAAAAAAGCCTGGCAGGCAAGGATAATAAATTGCATTGAAATACGCTTCCCTCCCTGACCGGTATTTGGTTTTTATTGAGCATGATTTTCCGGCAGAATATCCGGAATGGATGGTGTCGCTTCATTTTGTTGTTGACAAATCTCATAAAAGAGGTAATTTCAGGTAGAAGCTTTATCATCATGCAAATACCAATTTCACTCCGCATGGCTTCTGCCTTGTTATGGCTTTCCACCTTTGGGCTGGGCATTCCCTGCCTGATGGCTATTCGTAACTTATCGTTGGGTCGTGGCATACCCTATGTCTTTGGCTACCCGGCCTATGGAGGTGGCGCTTTCGAACGTCATGGCATTCCCACTTCGATTCCGTTGCTGATTGGATTTCTGGTCGTCGTTCTGGTGGTAGGATATGCCGGCTGGCTACTGTGGAACGGGCATAAATCCGGAGCCGTACTTGCCTTGATCATGCTGGTTCCGGAAGCCATCTATTGGTGGGGATTTGACCTGCCATTTCCGCCGATTGCCGCGGTGATTCGGACGGTACTGATATTGATAAATTGGGCCATCCTGGTATAGGCTGTTTAGAATCAGTACGATTGCATCAACTAAAAAAGGTCCGGGATATTCCGTAGATGCCTATTGATTTTCCGAAAAACTGAAACGCTGGTACTCCGATTCATCAGGCGGCCCGGCGGTGACCTGGATATAGGGCTTCTCGGCCATAGTCATAATGACCGAAGCAAAGGTATACCCCTGGCCATTGCCCAGATTGGATCGGCACACCGGGTTATTTTGGGAGTCGCGGGAACGCAAAGCCGCCATGAGGGTGGATTCGGACACTTCTGCATTTTCACTTATTCGTTGTTCCACCGCCTTAAACCGGAAATAACTATTGTCCTGGACGGGTTTGGACCCATTTGAACCCGACGGATTGAAGGCACTGAACCAGGGTTTGACATCATCGTTGACCAATGGATGATTGGTGTGATAGACCGAGCCGTTTTCATTCATTGGGTTAAAACGGATGACCTGATGGGCTGACGCTTCAAAATCAAACACCTCACCTTTGATTCCAATGAGGTAATTCTGTCCGGAAGCATGAGGGACGGTTTGGATGAATTGCAGGAGGTCTTCTTTATTGGTAGACCCAAGAATACGACGGATGACGAAGGCTACCGGAAGCCCGGTCGACGAAGCACGGAGTTGCATCAGTGTATTCACACAAACACCAATACCTTGTTCGTTCAGACCATTCAAAGCGATCAAACCAGGATGTGTCAGAATGAGTTGTTCCGGACGGTGATCATTCCCTTCCAGGCGCATCATCACCTGATAGCCGTCGGTATAATTTTCCAGATCCATGTTTTGGGAAATGTATCCCGGGCGATTGCCTTTGGCGGGCACCCCAACGCCACTGCAATGATGATTGTTCAGGTTATTGACATAAACCCAGAATTCATCCAGCAAATTCAGCACCATGACATCGTGGAAGGCTTGACCGGAGCCATCGGCGATTCCACGGACTTCATCGTACAGATCAGGGGTCCATCTTTTAATGGCTTCATCGAATTGCGCATAGGCGAAAAATTCATCCAGAACCACGCCGGCGTCTTTTTCCAATACGGCTGACGTATTCTTTTTCCAGGCCGCAATAATTCCGGCAATTTCTGGTTTTAATGCTTTGCCATGCTGCATTCCCAGTTCATAGCCAGTGCCGGAAAAGGTCACGGTTTTCAGCATTCTGGAATGGGATTGCCCAATCAAATGGGTAAAGCAAGCGATAATAAAAAATAGAAAAATGATGTTTTTCACGGCGTTGAGGTTAGGACATTAAGTTAATGTTTTTGCGGTTTTCTTATCGGAAAATGTTCAGCTGATCGCATTTTCAGATCCACCTTCGATCGTTCATTTCATTTACAATTCTGCTTTACGCCGGATGATCGCCCGGGTCATCCATGCCGGAAAATATTTGGTGATGGGCTGCAGGATGTTATAGGGAAAAAACTCCACCGGCCAATGTACTTTTTTGCGGTGGGCGGCCATCCAGATTTTTTTAGCCACATCTTCGGCCGTTAATTTTACGCCAATGTTTTTGACAATGGCGGAGCTTTTGGTGGCCATCATGGGTGTTTTGACAAAATTGGGCATAATGTCGCACACATGGATTCCATACCGTTTCCACTCAAGGTTCAGGGCTTCAGTCATTCCCCGGATAAAAAATTTACTCGCCGAGTAGGTAACTTCGATGGGTATGCCGTAATGTGCTGAAGCCGAACACATACTGATAACCCGGGCACCGGGCGTCGCTTTTAAAAACGGAAAGGCGTAATAGGTACAATGGATCACTCCCTTGTTATTGACATCAATGGTAGCCTGATGTTCACGGATTTCCATGGTCTCAAACGGTTCGATCCAACCAACGCCTGCATTGTTGAGGAGCACATGCAGATTTCCATGGTTTAAGGCACAAAATTGCTGAAGTGTTTGTTGTACTGATTCTGCATTGGTTACATCCATTACAGCCGTAAAGCGGCGATTTTCTGGGAGCTCCTTTTTAACATCTTCAAGAGCATCTTTGTCGACATCGGTAACGCCGACAAACCAACCCTGGTCTGCAAAGTGTAAAGCCGTTGCTTTCCCGATGCCTTTGGAGCCTCCCGTGATAAATATGTTTTTCATAGCATTTCTATTTGCTTTTTTTAGGGTGCCTTGCCCGGGATGACGATGGCCCGTGCGATTTAATTAATCGAACCATCCGGATCCTTTTTCAATTTATTATTGATGTCTTCTTTTAGGTTATTCCTGGAATATTCATTTAATGACGCCATGCCATTCCATTGGTCTTTCAGGGTTACCATGATTTTTGGAAATAAATTAGTTGTCAGAATACCGCAGTAAAAGGATTTGTATTTATCATCCGGATAAATACAAACGACTATAATTCAAAAGCCGGATCCTATGAAAATACGAAATCGGGCTTATTCCCAGGTTACAATTTTACAAACTTTAAATTTTTCACCCTTCCGGAGTCCAGTTCAAATCCGGATAGAATTCCCTCATTCCGTTGGAAACGTACCAAACCCAGGTCGGTCGTAAAGGCATCCTTTCCTGCATTTTGGCATTCCGCCGGGTCATTATTATTGATCCGGATCCATAATCTCTCATTTTCAACGGTTAAATGATAGGTGACATCCAACTCAATGCTGTAATAATCCCCGCTGTATTCCACCTGATTGATCGTTTTCATACTGATTTCCGGCATTCTGGTTAATTCCATGCGGTTATCATTCTGTACGACGACCAGTTGTTGGGCCAGGTCATTCTCTAGGTTCGCAAATGTAAATTGAATGTCCGGGTTGCCCGGAATTCGGAAATTATTCCCCATTGTCCGTTGGATATCGAAACTGGATTGATCCCAGGATTGCACCACATGCAAGGTATCATTGCGCAGGGCTAGTTGTAAATAAAGGCCAGGTTGTATTTCATAATTACCGGTTAACTGCTGCAGTGCTAATTCTTTAGTAGTTGCAGGCATTATATTTTCAGGAATGGCCGATTTTCGCCCGGATATTTCCATAAACTGCTGCTTCAGGACAATATCCGCGACGCGGTTTGCCATCACCGAGGCCCGGGCATCACCCCGGTTCGCAAGGAGGACAATCGTGCAATGTTGTTCAGGAAAACGCAGGAGCTCAGCCCGGAAGCCGACAAATGCGCCGCCATGCCGGATCGTCTTTAAGCCTTTATAATCCTGGATAAACAATCCGCTGGCATAATCCAGCTGCTCGCCATTATTGAGCATACCTGGTTTGGTCATCATTTGCCAGAACGAATTGCTGAGAATATTCGAGCGGTAATAGGCGTCATCCCATTTCTTGAGATCTTTGATGGTGGTAAAAATGCCACCGTCACCAATCATGTCTAACGTCGTCATGCTGATTCTGAAGCCATCTTTTCCATCGGGTACATAACCGGAAGCCCGGGTTTTGACGATTTGGGTGTGATCGTTGTGAAAATGAGTATGCGTCATCCCCAGGGGTTGAAAGAGCTCCTGATCGGCATATTCCGCCATATTCTTACCAGTGACTTTATTGACAATTTGACCCAGTAACCAATAGCCGGAATTGCTGTAGAGGAATTCGTCACCCGGTTCAAAATTAAGATCGCTCTGGTGGACCAGCCAGTCCATCACATCCTGATCGCGGTAATAATCGTCGTCTCCCAGGCCTTTTAGATAAGCCAGTTGCAGATAATCGCGGATTCCGCTGGTATGATTTAATAAATGCTGTACCGTTATTTTAGCGGCATAGTCCGGAAATGCCGGAAAAAGATCCTTCAGGGAATTATCCAGCGTTAACTTTCCTTGTTCCACCAGCCGGATGATGCAGGCCGCCGTAAATTGTTTCGAAGTCGAGCCAATGCGAAAGACGGTGGAATCCGTATTCGGAATGGTGTATTCCAAGTTGGCCTGTCCATAACCTCTGCCATAAATCAAGGTTCCATCCTGGATGATGCCCAGGGCACATCCCGGTGAGTGGGTATTGTTCCATTCTGAGAAGAGGCTGTCAATGGCTTGGGAACCTTTGATCTGGCCGGATGCCTGAATGCCGATGAGGCAAATAAGGGGGATGAGAATTCCTTTTATCATCGTTTTGGTTAGTTGATGAGGTGATTAAGTTGCTCTGTTGGTTTAATTCATGGTGATTTCCACGTCCGCAGTTTTCAGCCCCTCTGCACTGGCCGTGACGATTACCTTGCCTTTTCCAGTTCCCAAAGGCCGCACAATGGCCAGGCATTTTCCTTGCCAGGTGCTTTTTTCCGGCTGTTGAAAACTGGAGACCTGGGAGTGATTACCGTTGGCAACTCCGGCAATTTCGGCCGGACCGGAGAGGTTGAAATGCACCACGATGTCATTGGCATCAGGAACCGTATTCCCTTGAGCGTCCACGACGTCAACCTGGACATAAGACAGATCATTCCGGTCATTGTGGATTGTTGTCCGATCGACATGTAGCCGAATCCCGTCCGGTGGTCCGCTGGTCTCCAAGCTGCCCACCGCCGTATCCTGTTTATCGTTGTAAACATAAGCTTTCAATATGCCGGGCGCATAGGGAACCATAAAGGTGGCGGTGATGGATTGTCTGTCATCGACGGTCTGTTCGCCCACCGTTTGCCCGTTGAGCGCTAACCGGACATTTTGGCGGCGAGTATAGACGTGTACCTGCAAGGTGTCGCCTTCATGGCCAGCCCAGTTCCAGCTTCTTAATTCGTCCGGGAATCCCCAGGGGCTGGTGATTTCCCGTTTGCCATCCGGTACCGGTGTGTGGACCAATATGGCCAGAGGCATTTCCCGCCAGACGACATGCTGGTAATAATAAGGAGCTTTGGGGTTGCCGGTCAGGTCCAGGTCACCCTGGTAGTTGATCACCATCGGCCATGAGTCCATATTAAAGAATTGCCCGATTTCTGCCATTGGATTGTAGACCTCGCCGGGTGTGTCATCAACCAGGCGGGACACACCAACACCGGCTTCTCCCAGGTAGTCCATTGCCGTCCAACTGAAATTACCGATCACGTAGGGTAATTGTTCCACTGTTTGCCAGTTTTGCAACGAAAGCGGTGGCATAAACTCGGAGGCATACATGATGCGTTCCGGATGTTTTCGGTGGTCTGTCTGATACGTTTGGAAGGCGTAGTTGTAACCAATCACATCGAGCAGGGCCAGATGGGGAGCCCTTTGCTCCCAGGTGCTGCCGCGTCCGGTCAGTCCTCCCAGGTCGACATGGGCTTCGGTAACCGGCCGGGTGGGATCCAGTTTTTTCACTTCATTGACCAGGTTTCGGGCAATGCGAAGACCGGAAGTATCATCCGCTTCCGGGATTTCGTTGCCAATGCTCCACATGATGATGGAAGGGTGGTTGCGATCACGCAGCACCATTGACCGGATGTCTTGCCGCCAGGAATCGTTGAAGTAAAGAGAGTAGTCGTGTAATCCTGCCGGTGCCACCCCCGTGATCATTGATTCCATCGCTGCAAATTTTGAGGTTGCCCAGAGGTCAAAAGCCTCGTCAATAACCAGCAAGCCAATGCGGTCACAGACGTCAAGCAGGTAGGGCGATGGAGGATTGTGGCTGCAGCGGATGGCATTGAAACCGGCCGCCTTCAGCA
>JAGQXC010000291.1 GCA_020436785.1 Saprospiraceae bacterium
ACCCCTGTCATGGCGGGATTGAGGGTCAGTGGAGACATGTAAAACTGGGAGAAATGGATGTCCTGGGCCCGGCCGCTCATTACGGCCAAAACCATCAACACCAAGGCCAGGACTCCCGTCTTCAGGTTACGTAATGCATGGTACTCCATAGATTTCACTTTAAGCGATTTAGAATGTTCGGCTCGGGTGTTCGTTGCTTAATTCAGAGACCCTAAAGATAAACGACAATTGCTATGTATTAGTGTGCTAAACGGAACTCTCTCGCCAGATAGCACCATAGGATTCAACCAGTATGTTATCGTACTCATCGGCCTTATCCAACAGTTCTCGAAACAAATGTAATGCCGAATCCGGATTCATGTACTGGTCGTAAATTAATAAAGATAAAATAATGTCATTGCCCCGCACGGAAAATGAGAGTCCTTTCAATGCATAATTCTGGCGCAGCAAATATTCGTACAGCGGTTTATTGCCATCCCGGGGGAGGTAACACAAATAGGCATCACCGTTAATCAACCCGGTCTTCTCGTGGTAGCTGATGTTCACCCTGGCACTCCCCCGCAGAAGTTCCCAGTTGTTGGGTCCCAGCCGGGAAAGTGGCACATTAAATCCCAATTCTGCAAGGACATCTTCAATGGTGGCTGCCAGCCCGGATGGTTCGTATTGTTCGGATTGCGAGGGCAACCGGACCGGGACCCCACAGTAACTGCAGTAGGTACCTGATAGATTGCCATGATGGACGATGTTGGAACAGGACGGACACCGGATGGCTTCCGGTTGCCCGGCATGTTTGAACTCGTCGATGGCTGAACGGATGTAATGGGCCGGCAAACAGAAGCCCATATTCTGGCCGTCCCGCAGAATAAAGGTATTGATACCGATGATATCCCCCTGCCGGTCTACCAAAGGGCCTCCGCTATTACCCGGGTTCAGGGCAGCGTCGTGTTGAAAATATTGGATATCACCATTGCGGAAATAGGTGCTGGAAATGATGCCCTGGGTAGCCACAAACTTGAGGCCGTAAGGGTGGCCGGCTGCGATGACCCGTTCGCCCTCCCGTACTTTTTCCTTCGTGGCCAGATGGCCGGTAGGCTTGCAGGTTAAGTCCGGCGGCATGTTTAAAAAGGCAAGATCAAAGCGTTCGTCCAAAAAAACCACTTTTGCCAGCTGCTTGGGTACGCAGTCACTATTGATGATCACCGACCTGTTGTCCCGGACGACGTGTTCATTGGTCACAATCAATCCCTCTCCCGGGAGAATAAATCCGGTACCGGTGACATAGGGTGTCGCAATCTGTACGATGATTTCCTTGAGCTGGTCGATCATCTGTTCCATCAATACAATTTTGTAAGATCCTGTGCGCCAACCATGGCAAGGAATGAACGGGCACACCAGGCCTGCCCCTGGTAATTCAGATCGTGAGTGGTCAGTTTGAGGTTGGGAAACCGGGCTTGATGTTCGGCTTCGATGCCCTCCAGCGCTTTCCTGATCGCCTTCTTATCCAATTGCCCTTTGTTCACATATCGTGGGGGCAACCCCAGATGTACAAAGTACGCTTCCTCACGGATGCGGTAGTAGAGGCGAAACAGGTCGCGGTCGGGTTCGGGAAGGGCATAATTAAAAAAACAGTACCCTACCAGGTAATCGCAAATTGCCAGCGCGATCTCGGGAAATTGATTTTCCAGGTACCAGTTGATGTTGTTAAATTCCGACTGGATAAATTCCTG
Source organism: Saprospiraceae bacterium (assembly GCA_020436785.1). Lineage (GTDB taxonomy): Bacteria > Bacteroidota > Bacteroidia > Chitinophagales > Saprospiraceae > JAGQXC01. The sequence goes on from JAGQXC010000291.1 coordinate 1,728, forward strand.
TATTTGCGAATGATTCACCGGCATGGTAATGCCAAAAGTGGACTTGGTGGTGTACAACTGACGGTTAAATTCTTCCTGTTCAATGGATTGCAATGCCTGTACTTCCTCCCGTAAAGCCGTCACCTTGTGGTGCAGGGTTTCATCATCTTTCGCAAAGTACAAACGGTGCATTTTTTCAAATGCTTCCATCAGGGTGCCCTGTGGCACCAGAAAATAATCGAGTTTATAGCATAGGGCCAATAAGAGGTATCCCATCGCCGCCGGGTATTGCATAAAATTAATGCGTGCACTTTCCAGATAAGACAGGGCGTTGTGGATCTCGCGTTGGAAAAACTCAAATTTGATGTCCAGTTCTTCACGGGGCAATGCCTGCGTATGCCCGGTATTGACCGCGTCCAGATCGTTAAATTCAGCAATCAGTAAATCGTCCTGTTTATCCGCATGGACCGCAATTTCCTTCAGTGCATAATAAAGCTTGTACGGGGAGGCGTCTACCAGCGCGGTATCAAATATCAGCGAAATGTAATTTTCATCATCCAAAGCAAACCGGGAGTATTTCAAAGCAAAATTATGTTCGATCAACCGGCGCAGAAACCCAATGTTCATATCCTGTGAGAATGCAATCCGGCCTTCTGCCCGCAGGTGGGAGGCGGACACCTTCCCCTGAATCAACTTGGATCCCTGATAAAAAGCGAAATGCAGTTGTTGGTCTTCCACCCAGTATTTGGCATTCTCCAGAGAAGCATCGCGCAAGTAATCCATGAAATGCCGGATAGCATCCCAGTAAGCGCCCTCATCGTAAGCATCGAGGGCCCGATCCCAGGCATTGTACTGTTCTTCATCTTTATACAAATCGGTGTAGCGACCAAGCCGTACCGTTGGTTCCCCGGTTTCTTCCTTGTGCTTGAACAATCGGTCCCAAATATGCATATCGATTGAAATCAAGCCCGCAAAATACAATAATTTTATCACCAGAAGCAGACCACATGAAGCTCCAAACCCCCGTACAACTAAAGGATCCACCAGAGCGATTTCGACTGAATCATCGATTTTTCTCAATGGGCTCCTGCTTTGCCGAGCACCTCGCCAATAATCTGATTCACCACCATTTATCGCTGACGGTGAATCCTTTTGGCATTACGTTCAATCCGCTTAGTCTCGCCAGCCAGCTCCATCGTATGTTAAATCATTTACCCCCAAGAAAGGACGAATTATTTCAACATGACGGATTGTATCATCACTGGGAATACCACGGCCGTTTCAGCCAGGCCAATCCCGAAACAGCTCTTGAGGGCATGCGTCTTGCATTTGACGAAGGAGCCACACGACTTCGTAGCGCCCAACAATTGATTATCACGTGGGGCAGCGCTCATTATTACCGGTTCTTAACCGACAACCGCATCGTGAACAATTGTCACAAAGTGAGCAATACGGCCTTTGAGCGTCTGCGTGCTTCACAACAACAAATCATGGACCAGTGGGAGCCCATCCTGAACCGCATCCTCAGCGAAAATCCCCAGGTGCAGGTCAACCTCACCGTTTCCCCGGTCCGTTATCTCAGAGATGGGCTGATCGAAAATAACCGCAGTAAAGCCACCCTGCTCCTGACAGCCGAACAACTGACGCAAACATTTCCCGGTCGAGTTTATTATTTCCCCGCCTACGAATTGCTGATCGATGAACTCAGGGATTACCGCTTCTACGCGGAGGACATGACCCACCCTACTTCTCAATCGGTGCAATACATTCTGGAAAAGTGGATGCAAACGATGCTAGATCCCATCGATGTTCCAACGTGGGAACTGCTGCAAAAATTGATCAGACAACTGGACCACCGTCCACTGCATCCCGATCATCCCGATCAGGAAAGAATTCGTCAAAAGGTCCACCTGGAGTTGGACCAATTGCTAGCCTCCTTGTCGATTGGTACGGATTCACCCCGGTAATAAACTAATGAAGTTTCAGATTGTAATCGTAGGTCACGGTATACGCAAAAGGATACCCCGTAGCGGGATTGGTATTCTTCAAAACAATGTCCACCGACAAGGTTTCATTCTCTTCCTTGCTGCTTGAATCAAAAGTGATGGACAAGGTTCCTTTTCCTCCCGGAGGTATCGGCTCTTCGGGGTAAGTATAGGTCGTACAATCACAGGCGCTGACCAAATCAATGGTTACCGGCTCATCCCCGATGTTGGTGAAATGATACACGGTGTCCCTCTTTTCACCTTTCACCACATCGCCAAAAGACACGTGGGTGTAGTCAAATTTCAGAATATCCTGGCCCGGTCGTTTACTTTGTGCTGCCAGCTGTTCCGTCAGGCAGCCTGAACCACTCAAACTGGCCAACCCGATGGCTATCCACATGTAGAATTTCATAGGCATTTTCAATTCATAGATCACCATGACGAGTTAATAACCCTTCATTTCATTACAAAAATCGATGATTTCATTGAATGATACGCTTTGAAGGGAACGTCTTAAATTCTATTTAACACTAACTTGGGCGTCCAGAGCTTAATTTTTTATCACTCAAACTTCCAACGGTTATGGTGCACAAAATCAGTGCTACATACATCTGTCCCGGAGACCGCAACCCTCAGAAAGGCCAGGTATTGATCGTCGACGACCTGGGAGGCATCCAGGCCATCGAACCTGCCGTCAATCATGATCCGGCCAGTGTACAGCATTACGATGGGCTACTGGTACCGGGATTTATTAATGCACATTGTCATCTTGAATTGTCCCATCTGAAAGGCAAAGTTCCAACGGGCACCGGATTATTGCCCTTCCTGAAGGGTGTGGTAAGTCTGCGGGAAGTTCCGCCGGAAGAAATCCAGGATGCCATTGCCCGCGAAGACGACCGGATGTATCTGGCAGGCATTCAGGCGGTTGGAGACATCTGTAACACTGCCGACACCGTAGAGGTCAAGGCAAAATCACCGATAGACTATTATTCCTTTGTTGAAATGTTTGATTTCATGCAGGAATCAGCGGCCGCTTCCACCTTCGCACGGGGCAAAGCGGTGTTGCAGGCACAACAAGCCACCAGACATGCGGTAAGTGCCGTTCCCCATGCCCCGTATACGGTGTCAAACGGTCTATACAATTTAATCCATTCGGCCAACGATCCGAAGTCCACCATCAGTTTGCATAATCAGGAGACCCCTCATGAAGATGCCCTCTTCCGGGATGGAACCGGAGGGTTTCCACAGTTCTTCCGGGATTTTGGAATTGATTTCAATTTTGAACCACCCGGAACATCGTCGCTGCAGTATGCCCGGCAGCGGCTATTGCCCAATCAGCCCATTTTATTGGTACACAACACGATGAGCAGCCCTCAGGACATTTTGGAAGCCCAGGCTTGGAATGAAAACATTTGTTGGGTTACTTGCCCCAATGCGAACTTATACATTGAAAATCGTCTTCCAGATTACCGCAAGTTTCAGGATGCCGGTGTGCAAATGGCCATCGGAACCGACTCATTAACCTCCAACTGGCAGCTTTCCATCCTGGAGGAGATCAAGACCATCCTCCGCTATCAATCTTACCTCCGTTTCTCCGATGTACTGTCCTGGGCGACGTATCAGGGAGCGAAAGCGTTGCAAATGGAAGATCGTTTGGGCTCATTGAATGTAGGTAAGAAGCCTGGTATCCTGTGGATTGAAACCGATCCACGTGATCCATTTGATGTGCAAAATGGTCAGGTTCACCGGTTGTTTTAAGTATGGTCAAAAAAAAAGAGCGCTTCACCGGGTGAAACGCTCTGATCTTTTCATGGGAATTTGAAAATGGTCAAGGTTTATCCTTCCATTCATCGATGGCTTTGGCAATGCTTTCCTTGAATTCTCCAAAATACTGGTCATTGGAAGCACTCCCCAGTTCCATGCTCTTTTCGGCGCTGGCAATGGCTGCGGTGGCATCACCGGACTTAGCCTGTATCTGAGCCAAAATCCAATAATTGTAATACGATTCATTCATGCCTACCGATTCTTTTGCCCATTCCATGGCTTTGTCCAGGTCCTCATCTGCTTCCAGTAGGTACTGAGCACCTTGTGCATAGACTTGCGCTTTATTTTCCTCCTTCGCTTCCTGCAGCGCTTTTTCTACATTGGCGATCGCCAGTTCGGTGGTATTGGCACGAACCCTGATGTAAACCCGCTTCTTTTCCCAGGCCAGACGGATGTATCCACTTTCCGGAGAAAATTCATTGATCGAATAATTGAGGCGCTCCTCCGTGACTGAAGAACCCTTAACCTCTACATCTACAGAAAGTGCGTCTTTCGAAGCATCATAATTGTAGGCCCCCCACTGGTCGGTAACTGTGTTGAAGTGAGCGGTCCATTTGTCGGCGTCTTTCGGTGTAAGGAAGAAAGCGTACGATCCGGCAGCCAGGGGTTCCCCTTCGATGGTTACATCGGTGCTGAAAGTCATCACGGTCGCCTCATTCGCGCCGGCACGCCAAACTTCATTGTACGGAACCAAGGATCCCCAAATATCCCGGTCGCGAACCGCCGGGGCGGAGTACGTTATTGTAATATCAGTAACTCCCAACACATAAGAAACACTTGAGTGCGGGCTTTTCTGAGGTAATTGTTGCGCTTGCGTCAATCCCACAGCAAATACGATTGCGGCAGTCAGCAGAAGCAATCTCTTCATAGTCAGTCTATTTAAAGGTTAAAAAGTGCCGAAGATAAAACTTATCAGGCCAAATGCCAAAAATCGCAGGGACGGAGGTGATGAAATGCTCCCTGGGGACGGTCCCATCAGCGAATTAATTTGAAAAAGGTGTTACTCAGCCAGGAGGGATTCGATTCGACCAGATGATCCAGAACGACATCCGCTTTATCTGAAAACTGTCTTAACTCCTGCACCATCCGGCAAAACTCTGAACTTTTTTCGCAGACACCCTGAACCTGGACCACATCTTGTAAAATAGCCACCATTGGGTCCAACTCCTTACGCTTGCGTTGTTTGATCACCTGGCGAAGTATGGTCCAGATATCCTTTTCTGCGACATAGTATTCCTTACGATCACCTTTGATATGGGTCTTGTGAATGATTTCCCAGTCCAGCAAAGCTTTAAGGTTCATGCTGGTGTTGCCCCGGGATATCTGCAACTCTTGCATTAAATCCTCGGTACACAATGGTTTGGGAGAAATGAGCAATATGGCATGGATTTGAGCCATGGTACGGTTAATGCCCCACTCGGTTCCCAACAACCCCCATCGCTCTACAAATAGTGCTTTGCCTTCCTTAAATTCCATGCAATCTACCTGTTCAACTAATACAAGTTAAATAGATAGCTCAATCCAATTGTTTAAGGAAAGGAGGAATTTTTATCCTGGGTCCGCTGGTTCAGGGGTTCAGAAAAGGCAACTTGACAACCGTAGCGGCCAACATTTTGCTTCCGGCCTGAACGTGGATGGAAGTACCCGGATCCGAACGTTCCGCCGGGACATAACCCATACCGATGGGAATTCCCAAGGTCGGAGACATGGTGCCGGAAGTCACTTTGCCTATTTCCGATCCATCCGAAGCACACAGGAGGTAATCGTGGCGGGGTACCCGGCGATCCTGTACGGTGAATCCAACCAATTTACGGCCAATTCCCTGTTCCTTTAAGAAGTGAATCTTATCGGCTCCGACAAAATTGCCTTTTTTCAGTTTAGTGATCCAGCCCAATCCAGCCTCAAGCGGTGAGGTCGTATCATCAATGTCATTTCCATAAAGGCAATAACCCATCTCGAGCCGTAGTGTGTCACGGGCTCCCAATCCCGCCGGCTGGATATCGTGCGGCCGGCCGGCTGCCATCAGGGCATCCCAGAGTGAAACGGCTTCCTGGTTATTGAAATACAATTCAAATCCTCCGGCTCCGGTATATCCCGTTGCAGAGATCAGCACATTGGGCACTCCCGCTACCGTACCTTTCGTAAAATGATAATATTTCAGTTCCGCCAAATTGACGTCGGTCAGAAGTTGCAGGATTTCCAATGCTTTGGGGCCTTGCAATGCCAACAATGCGGACTGATCGGATATATTGACCATACGCGTATCAAAACGGTCGGCAAATTGTTGGATCCAATTCCAGTCTTTGTCGATGTTGGCGGCATTCACCACCAACATAAAGGCTTGTTCTCCAGCCGCACACTGATCTTCGTCGAGGCGGTAGACCAACAGGTCATCCACGATGCCCCCCTGGGTATTCGGAAGACAAGAATATTGTGCTTGACCAATGGCTAATTTAGAGGCGTCGTTGGAGGTAACATATTGCACCAGGTCCAACGCTTGTTTTCCCTTGACAATGAATTCGCCCATATGGGACACATCAAATAATCCGGCCCGTTCACGAACCGCTTTATGCTCTTCCTGGATGCCCGCATAAGATATCGGCATCAGGTAACCGGCGAATGGAGCCATTTTAGCTCCCAGATTCTGGTGTAACTCGGTTAATGGCGTGGTCTTCATGGCTTATTGTAATGTGATCCGTTCAATATGGTCACCTTGCTGAATGGTTTGAACGACATCCATACCGGAAGTGACCTGGGCAAAAATAGTATATTTCCCATCCAAATGCGGCGCGGGAGCCAGCGTGACAAAAAACTGACTGGATTCCGTATCCTTACCACTGGACGCCATGCCCACAAGGCCCTCCTGATTATAGTGCAGCGGGGCTAATTCACTGTGTAAAAATACCGGCAACGTTCCGTATCCATCGCCCCGGGGGCATCCTGTCTGCACAACAAATCCAGGCACCACCCGGTGAAAAACCTTACCGTCAAAATAACTCTGCAGGATCAGCTCGATGATACGGCTGACGGTACAGGGAGCTGCCGCGGGAAAGAACCTCATGGTGAAATTGCCCCGTGAGGTTTGGATCACCACCTGGCTGTTTTCATATTGCGCTAACAGATTCCACTGAATGGAAGCATAATTTTGAATGGGTTCCGGCTGATAGGATTTGTTTTGATGTTTGGCAATGCTGGCGCCCAGGGCATTATAAGCTTCCGGATCAAAATCAATACTCAGAGATGAAAAAAGCGTCTCGAGCTGACTGATTTCCTTGGAAGACCAGATTTTAGCGATTTGGGGATCGCTCAATGCATCCGCAACCAGCTGAACGGCGGATGGGTCACGACGGTTGGCCGCGGTCACCAATGCCGAAAGGAGGTCTTGCCTGACGGAATTTGCATTTCCACCAAAGGCCTCTCCGAAGTCATCACTTTTCAGCATGGCAACCATTCCTTCCAGAGCAGCCGTTCGCACCGGAGCCTCGAGATTTTCACTTAAGGTTATGACCTCGCGATAGGATTTCAGATCGTACGCCAGTTCTTTGATCATTTGACCTTTTACGGTAGTGTTGGTTTCCTTATTGATCATTTGGTTAAGGATCCCCGCCCGGTTGCTGCGGGCAATACCGTAGGGATAGGGAATGTGTCTCAAAGCAGCTCCTACGATCTTGGCTTTTACCAGATCGGGATAATTTCCATAGGCCAGGTTGGAAAGCAGTATCCGGTCCTGTGCCCCGGTATGGTCGCTGATCCATTGTGCCGCCGTGAGCGAAACGTGCTCGTTGGGATCGTTAAGCTGACGGATGATGGCGTCCTGGGCCTGGGCAAGTGGATAATTTCCCATTGCGCGTATGGCATTACACTGAAGGCGGTAGTCGGTTTCGTCTCCCACAGCTTTCTTCAATAACTGCAGACCTTCCGGATCTTTGGTTTTACCGATAGCCAGCAAAAGCGGCATTTTCAGATAAACATCCGCTTCGGCCTGATAGGCATCAATCAAAACATCGGTGGCCCCGGAAAGGTCGATCGGATTGGCACGGCCCAGGTAATTGGCCGCCAGTAACCGGACCGAATAGGGATATAAAGCACTGGTCGCATATTTAAGCATGGTGGAGGTGCCGGCATCAACGGTGAGTCTCCGCAACATGTACTGGTAGATGGCTCGGGTTTGACCTTCCAGCAACAAGGTGTCGGTTGGTTTATACGTTGCGACCGTGCTGAGCGGCTCCAGAAGGGTGGAATCGCCTACCCGGCCGATGGCCTCAAGGATCGAGCGGTTGGCTACGTAAAACTGTCCAGTGGAGTCGTATTGCTGAAAGGCCTCAACCAGGTCTCCGGCGATGTTTTCATCTCCCGAAAGACCTAGACTGTAGGCAGCCTGTGCTCGAACCAGCGGAGACGGGTCCCGTAACAGCGGGGTTAGTGAGTCGGTTTGATAGTGTCCAGCCATGGACGCCAGGGCTAAAGCCGCTGCATACCGGTAAGTAGCTTCGATGTTGTGCAGGAAAGGATAGATGGACTGAACCTGTCCGGATTGTTGCCAATTTGCAATGTGTTGTACGATGGTATCCGAGAGCTGGTAATCGACATCCAGGTCCCAATCCACTTCTTCATGTACGACAGCAGGGACGCATTGTGTAAGAAAAAATAGACCCAGGATCAGTACACCTGTATTTCTGAACATGATCATATCATATCCTGTTAGAAAAAGACAATAATTAATTCGGGGGTATAACGTTAAACCAGACAATGCTTCAAGATCCAGCTGGCAAGGCGCAAATTTAGCGTTTTTTTAAACTTTCAGGAGATAAGGGTTTAATGAATGATATCAAATTCATCCTGCAGGCCTTCGTTGACATCGAAAACGTCTTCTGCAGCCGGTTCCTGATTGTACTGATCACAGTCGATGGTGATACCCAGCCTGCCAGGCGGAATGATAAAATGTGCCTGAGCATCAAATTCTTCCGCCGGCAATTTTTCCAGCTTACGCATCAATAAATTGAAAATAGGGCGAGCCATCACTGCTCCCTGGCCGGCATCAAGAGTGCGAAAGCGAATCCAGCCATAATCACCACCGACCCAGGTACCGATAACCACTCGCGGGTGAATGCCCATAAACCATCCATCCACGTGGTTATTGGTGGTTCCCGTTTTCCCTCCGACTTCCGGGGACACGAGGCCCAACCTGCCGTTTCCAATGGACTGTTCGAGCATTCGCACCATTACGTAATTGGTCTTTTCGTTGATGGCCCGGTGTCTGGCCAGTTTATTTTGATAGATCAATCTTCCGTGTTTATCACGAATGTACTGGATGATGATCGGTTTATTGTACTCTCCGTTATTGGCAAATACGGAGTAAGCGCCTGTCAATTCCTCCACTTTTAATTCCGGAGTTCCCAAACAGATGCTGGGCACTGCGGGAATCTCGTCGCCATTTAATCCCATCGATATTGCCGTTTCCCGGACCGGCTCCGCGCTGCCGAAACTCTTCATCAGGAATACGGAAAGCGAGTTTACCGATTCGCGCAATCCCTGGTAAAGCGTCATTTTTTGTCCGGTAAACTCATGAGAATTTTTAGGTGTCCATGGCTCAGGGATGTGGAAATTATTTTCCCCGGGAGCGATGGTATATGGCTGATCGATGACCTCGGTACAAGGGGAAATGTTATTCATCACTGCCGTCGTATAGACAAAGGGTTTAAACGTGGAACCTACCTGACGGTTGGAGGTGACGTGATCGAACTTGAAAAACTTATGGTTCACGCCGCCCACCCAGGCTTTGACAAAACCTGTGGTCGGATCCATAACCATCACTCCGGTCTGCAGAATCTCCATGTGGTATTTGATGCTGTCCAGGGGTGTCATCACAGAATCCTTTTCAAAGTCGGGAGAAGCATAATCAAAGATCCTGCAAGTCGTCTTGGTATTGAAAGCTTTTTCAGTCGCTTTTTGAAGTTCCTGATACTGAACCTTCAGGTCCTGCCATTCTTTACTGTCTAGGATGGTGCGCATCCGTTGTGCTTTGTCCCTGCGAATGGTCCCTTTGCTTTGCAAACCGGCAATTCGGCCGGGATTCTTTTCTTCGTCGAGCATCCACTCGATCTCTGTGTCCGTGTAAACCAGATTGGCAACATTTTCCTGCATTTCCTGAATCAATGCGCCCAGACGGCTGTAACGCATGTCCTGATACCGCTCCGATTCATGAATCATCCGGTCAAGGGTGGCATTGACGATGCTTTTTTGCGCATCATCCATATCGTAGGTAAACGGATTCATCCCTTTCCAGTGACGGAAATAGGAAGCCTGTAATTTAGGCATCTGTTCCAGGACGGCTTCGAGGGCCAGTTTCTGGTACACCGGATCGATGGTGGTCTCAATACGCAGGCCGTCTTTAAACAAATCGTAAGGTGTGCCGTCCGGCTTCAGATTTTCCGGCAGGGCCAGGATTTCCTTCACCCGTTTCTGAATCTCAACCTTCAGATAAGGCGCCAATCCATCGGATTGTGTTTTGCGCTTGAAATTGCTCATATCGATGGATTCCACACTCAGCGAGTCAAAGTCGGCCTGGGTAATGTATCCATGCTTAAGCATTTTCGAGAGAACGATGTTGCGTCTTACCTTTGCATTATCCGGGAATCGTTTCGGATTGTAGTAGTAGGGGTTGTTCAGCATGGCTACGATGACGGCCGCCTCCTCGACAGCAAGGTCTTCCTGCTCTTTACCAAAATACGTTTCTGCAGCTGCCCGTACTCCATAGGAATCATTGATAAAGTCAAACTTGTTGAGATACATCGCAATGATCTCCTCCTTGGTATACGACCGTTCCAGTTTAACTGCGGTGATCCATTCTTTGAACTTGGACAAACCGAGGTTGACGACTTGTTGAAGCTTACTCATGTTGGACAGGTCGATGCGGGGATACATCAGCTTGGCCAGTTGCTGGGTGATGGTACTGCCTCCGCCCGAGGATTTCTTTCCCAATAGGAGGCTTTTAACCCCTACCCTGCCCAGGGCTTCCAGATCGATGCCGGCATGCTTGTAATAACGTTCATCTTCGGTGGATATCAATGCCTGAACAATGTAGGGATTCAGTTCTTCAAAGGACACCGGTACTCGGTTCTGAATAAACAGGCGGTCGAGCTCATTTTTATTTTTGTCGAGGATGACCGTGGCCAGTTCGTTCTCCGGATTCTCCAGTTCTTCAAAAGTTGGGAGATCCTGCCGTGAGAGGATGACAAAGAACAAAATGCCACCCAACACCATTGCAATGGCAATCCCCCACATGATCCGGTAGACGCGCCGGGCTAGAGATTGGTTTTCAGTATTTTTTGCCATAGTCTGAGTATGCGGTTATCTGCACATTTAAACTGGCACAGATAGTTGATTATTGTAATAGGTAATGGCTTCTTCGACCAGTTCCGGTTCGATGATGCAATCGATCAATGGCTCACCAGGTTTTTTCAGCAGGGAAAAATGCAGTTGATCCCGCTCATTCTTTTTATCCTGGGCCATAATTCCCAGGATCGGCCCCCGGGCTTCAAGGGGGATGATCACATCCGGATACCAGCGTTTGATAAACCGGACAACCGCGTCCAGTTCATCCTGGGGAAATCCAAAGCATCGATGGGAAATGTATAATTCCCCGATGAGACCGATGGCAACTGCTTCGCCATGCAACAAAGGACTTGCGGAATCCAGGAAGTAGGACTCTACGCCATGTCCCAGCGTATGCCCCAGGTTCAGGATTTTACGCCAGCCGGCTTCATACGGGTCTTCCTCCACCACGGACCGCTTGACGTTGATGGCACGCGCCAGGTATCCCGTTTGCAATACCTGGTCCAGCGCATCCAGGCGGAGCAGGTCACGGTAGAGTTCGAGGTCGTTAAGCAATCCATGTTTGAAGATCTCGATCATCCCGCTGGCAATCTGCCGGTCAGGCAAGGTCAGGCAAAATGCCGGATCAACCAACACCGCCAGAGGATCGCGAAACAAGCCAATGCAATTTTTAATGTGCTGAAAGTCGATCCCTAATTTGCCTCCTACACTGGCATCTACCTGTGACAACAATGTCGTCGGAATCTGAATGAAAGGAATGCCCCTTTTAAAGGTTCCGGCACAAAATCCTCCCATGTCGCCGATAACGCCTCCGCCGAGGTTAATGACCAGAGACTTCCGATCGGCATGGCCATCAAGCAACTGCTGCCAGATCTGCTGACAGACCTGTATGTTTTTGGCTTCCTCCCCGGAGGGTATACGTATGAGTTGCGCACCTTCAACCAGGTGCCGGATTCGGGGCAAACAGTGGATCTCGGTCTGTTCATCCACCAGTACGAATAGAGTACTGTATTGCAATGCCTGCAATAACGGGTTAAGGGTCTCCTCAATGGAGCCGATCTGGACAGTATAAGATGCAATCGGTACGATCTGCATAACTTTATTCATTTTCCGGACGTAAAGTAAATGCCTGGGCCGGTTTCTGAAATCCTTGTTTCACCTCCTGCCAGGTCTCCCTGAACAATGCGGATTGGCGATAGGCTTCCAAATCTGCCTCATTCTCCCAGGTACTCCAGGTATACCAGATGCTGGCATTTGCCCCATCCTGATAAAGCTCCAAAGATACACAACCTGGAAAATTCAGTATGCGTGCTTTACGTTCTGCAAACAACGCTCGGAACCGGGAAATAAATTCCTCCTTGAAGTGCATCCGGACCAACCGCCGGATCATGGCTCGTCGTAAAAGTCGATCTGTACGGTCTCATCTTCCTTTAATCCCAACAAACTGGCCGCTTTACCCATGTTGATGGCGATCTCCAGATGATCGGCCGAATTGATAACGCACAGGGTCTCTCCCACCGGCACATCAAAATAATGTTCACTGATCGAGGTAATCGGCTCAAAACGTTTGAAAAACAAGGCAAAATCCCTTCCTTTGCGGGCTCTTTCAAAGACGTCGCGGGTGATGTTGAGGACGACATTGTCAAATTTATCCACATGGATGACGGATCCGCGAATGTGCGATCGCGTCACCACCGGCTGCAGGTTCATGCGCATGACCAGATTCGTGGCCGGGTCGCCGATTTCATTCAGGGTATCTCCCCGGTCCAGATGGCGGATCACCTTGGCAAAGATATCCCGAACCGGGAATGCCCCCCCGCGGGTTCCTTTTAGTTCAAACACCTGATCAGGCAGTCGCTCAAATACCAGCGAGAACAATCCATTGTTGGGACCGACGAAAAAATAACCATCCCTTTCGAAGAGAATGTACACGTTCTGAACGTTGTAATTGTTATTGACACTGATGAGATGAACGGTTCCGGGTGGAAAATGGTTATAGACATTCCGGAGGATGTAGGCCCCCTGCACGATATCAAAAGATGGTATTTCGTGGGTAATGTCCACCAATTGCATCTGGGAGGATGCTGTGAGGATGGCTCCTTTAACCATGCCGACGTAATAATCCTGATTCCCAAGATCCGTCGTCAATGTAACCACCCGGTTCATATCGTAAAATCTATTAACATTAATTTAATCTATTGATGTGCGGCCGTAACTGGAAAACCTTAAATTTAGGACAAAAATAAAATATTAATTAAATCTTTAATTCGTTTAACCCTCAATTTGAGATTATGTTGGACAGGATTCCCTGCTTCGGGACCGGAATTGCTGGCCACTTGATCAAACATTTTATCATTCTAAACTTACATCTTTGGCAAATTCGATGAGTGAAATCAGTCTTTCCGTAGAAGGCATTGATTTGCTGGAACTCTATGGGGAGCGCAATTCCAAGCTAAATCTACTCCGCAAAGCCTATCCGGACGTAACCATCAATTCACGGGGCACCAATCTCAAGATCGCCGGCGACAAAAAACAGACCCAGGAAGTGAAAGCCAAACTGGAGGTCATGTTAAAAGTCCTGCGGCGTGAGAAGGAATTAAAGATGGACACGGTCGTTGAGTTGCTTAACGGAATCCATCCGTACGATCCCCTGGGTAACGGCAGCGGCGATCAGTCAATCATAGTTCATGGCCGCAACGGTAAGGTGATCCGTGCGAAAACGATGAACCAAAGACGATTGGTAGAAGCATCGGAACACAATGACATTGTTTTTGCCATCGGGCCCGCCGGAACCGGTAAAACCTATACCGCGGTTGCCCTGGCGGTGCGGGCGCTGAAAAACCGGCAGGTTAAAAAGATCATTCTGACCCGGCCTGCCGTCGAAGCCGGGGAGAGCCTGGGTTTTTTGCCCGGGGACCTGAAAGAAAAGGTAGATCCCTACCTGCGACCGCTTTACGACGCACTGGATGACATGATCCCGGCCGAAACCCTGACACAATTCATGGCAAACCGTACCATTGAAATCGCTCCCCTGGCATTTATGCGCGGTCGAACCCTGGATAGTGCTTACATCATTCTGGATGAAGCGCAAAATACCACCTCCATGCAGCTGAAGATGTTTCTAACCCGGCTGGGGCCCTCGGCGAAATGCATCATTACCGGTGACCTCTCTCAAATCGATTTACCCGGCTACCAACGGTCCGGGTTGCGATTGGCCATTGATCTGTTGCATCACTTGCAGGGCGTCGCTGCGATCTACCTGGACCCATCCGATGTGGTGCGACACCGTCTGGTCAAGGAAATTATTTATGCCTACGACAAACATGAGGCCTTCCATCGTAAGAAAAGAGAAGCCAAAGAAGCAGCCGAGCAGGGCAATGAGGAAGAATAGCCCACGTGCGTACGTGGTGGTTTCTGATATGGACGTCTGTATTTCTTGATCCAAAATTCTACTTTTGTGCCCACACCTTGAATTCTTAACGACGCATCCGGCATGAATAAGCCTGCCAACCATACCTATCCTTCCAAATTGCTCCTGGAACGTACGCACCGGAACGTCACCGGTGACATCCATCTGGATGGTTCTAAAAGCATCAGCAATCGCGCCCTGATCATCCGGGCCCTTTCGGGCAAAGAATTTACGATCAGTGGTTTGGGAACAGCCAGGGATGTCACCACCATGCAAGCATTACTCTCCTCCGGGGAGGACGTTTTGGATGCC
>JAGQXC010000292.1 GCA_020436785.1 Saprospiraceae bacterium
AAAGTGGATATTAAAGGGTACAGCCGGAAAAAGCAGGTCGAGGAAGGCATCTGGAAAGGGTTTGAGGTAGAAATTGGCGACGATGATTGCAACTGGTCTGCGGTTAACAATGCCCTGCAGGCAGCGGGCTATTCGGCTGGTTGGGGCAGCGCCGAAGTGAAGGGTGGCGACCTGGCCCGGTTGAAGGACATCAGCCGCCGGATGGATGACATTTTTACCCGGTGACTTATCAACCTGTTCCTAAACTGCTTAGCTCACACAATCAATACCTCTTGACTAATTAACTAATTAACTTATTAACTTATTAACCCATTAACACATTTACATTCTCTTAGTGCGTACTGTCCAGAGTGATGGACCAATTCCCGTGGATGCGTTGAAGAATCAGGACAAAGGTTCCTGCCAGGTCTTCCAGTTCCTCGCGTTTCACATGATACTTGCCGATCACCGTCATCAGGTTTTTGGACCTTTTATCCACACGGATTAATTCAAAATCCAAATGACCCATCGCTTTCCGGTCCGGATAAGTCCGGTAATAGCGTGTGCGGGTAGCTTCCCACCCACTGGCCATACCATTCTTACTGATAAATTGGAGATCCGGAGATTTCCAGTACGTTTCCATAAAGGCATCCAGATCACCGATATTCCAGGCAGCCGCCTGCTGGTTCAGAACGCTCTGGGCGATTGCCTCGAACTTACTCATACCCTGCGCATATCCCGAAATCTGTGTCGTTGCCAGGATGATCAAAATAGGGATGGTTATTCTCATCGAAATGTTACTGGTGAATATTTGAATGTTTAAAGATCATTACGGATTTTATTCAATCCTAATCCAATTTGGTAAATCGTTCATTTATTTATCCTAATCCGGAATTTTTACCCTACCTTCTGGATAACTTCTATGGACACTCTGGTAGCGATTGATAAAAAACGAACCAAAAAGTATGGCAAATCCCCCAACACCAACGAAAAAGAAAATCGCTATCCTGGGAGGTGGTCTCGGCGCACTCAGCACGGCCTTCGAATTAACCGATTATGAAGGATGGGATGACCACTATGAAATTACGCTGTATCAGATGGGCTGGAGACTGGGAGGCAAATGCGCCACCGGCAGGGGCCCGGAAGATCGGATCGAAGAACACGGTATCCATGTATTCCTTGGTTTTTACAACAACGCCATGCGCATGGTGCGGCTCGGCTACGAAGCCTGGCGTGAGATGGGGTTGATCAATCCGGATGCGCCTTTCCAGAAATGGGAAGACATATTCCACCTGCAATCCTCCATCATGCTGCCGGAATTTCTGACGGAGCAGCGCCGCTGGACCAGTTGGCCGATGGTATTTCCTGAAAATGATCTGGTACCAGGCATCGGAGAACCTCCTTCCAAGCAGGTTAACATCAAAAAAATGCTGCTGATCGTCATGGAGCTGATCCTGGGGTCTCCATATCTTGAAAAACGACGCGGTTGTGTGGGTGGAATGATTCACGATGTCTGGGAAAAGATATTTCCCAAAGAACGGATGGACGAACTTCCTTCACCCCAACCGAATGACTTCCACTATCTGCAAAACCGGGGCGAGCATCCGGAATGGTGGGCAGATCTGAAAAATGATGTCATTCGCGAGACCAAAGACATTGAAGGCGACCTGGAAACCAAATACATTCATTTCGCCAAACGGCTGATCCACGATCTCCCCGAAACCGAAGAAGACGCCGGAAACCTGGCCGATGTATCGCTGGATATCCCGCACATACACGGCAAAATTGCCAAACTCCTGGAAGAATACGTTATTGAACTGGAGGGTAAAATCCTCAACCTGGTGCAGAAGAATGACAACATGCGGAGATTCTGGCTACTGTCCCAGCTAGGCATGGTGATCCTTAAAGGATTGGACGCCGATTGTTATGAACCCAAAACGGGAACCTACAATTTCGACAACATCAATGATCTGGACTTCAGGGACTGGTTGCGAAAGTGGGGAGCCAAAGAAGAAGTGATTTATTCGGCCCCGGTCAAAGACATTTATGCACTGGTTTTTGCCTATCCCAAGGGGAATACCTTCGACCCCGGGCAAATCGAAGCCGGCACAGCGATACTGGGAGCCATGCTGATCGTCCTGGGTTATAAAGGCGCAGTCATGTACCGCTTTCATGGAGGTACGGCCGAAGTGATCGTCAATCCGATCTATGAAGTTCTGATGAAACGGGGCGTCGAATTCAAATTTTTCCACAAAGTCAAAGAAGTAGCCTATTCGGACGGTGACGAAATCGAAGAAATCGTAATCAATCAGCAGATTCGGTTGAAAGACCCGGATGCGGCCTACGACCCCACCATGTTGATCAAAGGGCTTCATTGCTGGCCGTCGCACCCTTTCTGGAAATGGGACCGGCTGGCCGACCAGATCCATCCTAAGGATTTGAGCGGCCTGCAGGCAGCTGCCATCAACCTCGAGTCCCACTGGAGTGGATGGGATGGCATCCAGGACATCACTTTAAAAAAAGGAGTGGATTTTGACCAGGTGGTACTGGGCATTTCGAAGGAAGGCCTGAACAGCATCTGCCCTGGGATTATCGAAAAGAAAAAAGCCTGGAAGGACATGATGGATCATGTCCAAACCGTGCAAACCCAGGCCGTACAGTTGTGGCTCAAAGAGGATCTGAAAGAGCTGGGTATGGACTTACCAAAACTCGGACTAAGCGCCATGGACAACCCCATTCTGGACACCTACGTCGACCCCATCAATTCTTATGCGGACATGAGTGAGTTGGTAGGTTGGGAGAGCTGGCAGGAAGGCGACAAGCCCAAACACATCGCCTATTTTTGCGGTCCTCTTCTGGAAACTGACATGCAACCCCTGTCAAACGACAAAGCCTGGCCTCATAACCAGGACGCCAGGGTGAGGGAGATGGCCATGCAGTGGCTTAATGACAACGTAGGGTTTCTGTGGCCATTGGCAACTCAAAAGACGAATCTTTCCGGTTTGGACTTTCACCTGCTGGTGGACCCGGATCATGATCCCAACGCAACTGGAATTGAGAAATTGAGCAGGCAGTTTTACCGGGCAAACATCGATCCTTCCGAAAGGTACGTGCTTTCGGTGCCCGGCTCGGGCAAACACCGGCTCAAAGCAGATGGCTCGGGCTATAAAAATCTTTTCCTGGCCGGCGACTGGATCGATACCGGATACAACATGGGATGTGCGGAATGCGCCGTGATGTCCGGACTTTTTGCCGCCCAGGCTGTCCGGAAGACGTATGGATTCAAAAAACACAAACCGATATTTCAGGATTTGTAATGGACACAAAGCCCCGGGAAATTCGCATCGCAGGAGGCGGCATCGCCGGCCTCACCAGTGCCATTTTACTCGCACGGGCCGGTCATCCCGTGCATGTGTTTGAGAAGAGATCTGAGATTGGCTCCCGATTCAAAGGCGATCTCCAGGGATTGGAAAATTGGTCCAAATCCGGGGATGTCCTGGAGGAAATAAAGTCGATGGGACTGGAAATACCACTAATTAACTACCCCTTACCTCCCCTGAAAATCATCGATGGTCACCGGCTGGATCTAGATTTCACCTTTCAACGGCCATTGTGTTATCTGGTCAAACGGGGAACGGATGATGACTCCCTGGATCAGACCCTGAAGCGGGCAGCCCTGGCCGAGGGTGTACAGATCCACCTAAAGCAACGACTGTCAGAAGAAGCAGCCGATATTGTAGCTACCGGACCCCGTTCGAAGCAAATTTTTGCCGTTGATCTTGGCATCAAGTTCAAGACGTCACACCCTGACACCGCCATCGCCCTGGTAAATGACGATGCTGCCTACAAAGGATATGCCTATTTATTAGTCGTTGACGGGTATGGTTGTCTCTGTACGGTGTTGTTTGACCGGTTCAATACCCTGCAAAAATCCTTCGAAAAAGCGAAAGAAATCTTGTTGAAAAAAGTGAAGCTGGATATTCTCAATCCGCAGCAGGTGGGAGGTGTTGGTGGGTTTGATCATGGTCTGAAGTTTGCCACCGGCAACCAACTCTTTATTGGCGAGGCCGCGGGCATCCAGGACTTTCTTTTCGGTTTTGGCATCCGATCGGCCATCCGGTCCGGTTACCTGGCAGCAAAAAGCATCCTGCAAAACGTTGAGTATGAAGCCTCCGCCTACCAGGAATTCTATTTCGCCCGCAAGGCGGGTATTGTTTGCCGTTACCTGTACGAAAAAGCAAGTCATTTCAAACGGGGTTATCCCATGCTTTCCAAACTGGTATGGGACCGCTCTGATCCCCATTGGTTCCTGAGTCGTGCTTATCGTTTTACGCCAATCCACCAGGCACTTTTTCCATTGGCGAGATACGCAATGTCAAAACGTTATCCCAACATCATGAATTCATCTTTAAAGTAATCACAATATGATTGAGACGATTGATAAAAAATTTCTGAATCCCATCTCCCGGGGAAAGGAAACCATTGTCTATCGCTACGCCCATCCGGATGAACCGCAAGTGTACATTCTAAAAACGTTCATCAAGGAATACCCTAACTACCGGGATCTTGCCGATTTTCACATCGAGTATGAATACCTGAAAGACATCGATATAACCGGCGTCCGCAAAGCCCTGCAGAAAATCAAATTCGAAAACAGGCCATCTATTCTATTTGAAGAAGCGGAAGGCGTCACCCTTGATAAATATGATTCATTGCCCTGGGACATCCAAAAGTTCCTGCGCATTGCCATTCGCATCGTCGATCTGACCGGACAGTTGCATGAAAAAAAATTCATCCATAAAGATCTGAAGCCGCAAAACATCATCATCCATCCGGAGACGGAACGCATATGCATCATCGACTTCAGTCATGCCACCCGCCTTACCCAGGAAAAAAGACAACCAAGCCCACCCAATCAATTACAGGGCACCCTCCCCTACCTCGCTCCGGAAATGACCGGCCGCATGAACCGGATTATCGATTACCGTTCGGATCTGTACTCCCTGGGCATCATATTTTATGAATTATTGCTGGGTCATTTGCCTTTTCAATCGCATGATCCACTGGAGTTGATCCACCATCATTTGGCCAAAGAACCGGATCTGACCGGCATCCCCACACCTCTTGATCAAATCATCGGCAAACTCCTGTCAAAAAATGCCGAAGACCGTTATCAATCAGCCTTCGGACTCAAACATGACCTGGAACAATGTCTGGAACTCCTAACAAAATTCGGATCACTGCTGGCTTTTCCCCTCGGGATGAAGGACGTTTCCGCCAAATTCCACATCCCCCAAAAATTATACGGCCGTGAGCAGGAAGTACTGAAGCTGAACGAGTTGTTGGATGCGACTTCGAGTGGATCCAATCAATTTTTATTGGTCTCCGGATTTTCCGGCATCGGTAAGACATCGTTGGTTCAGGAGGTCTATAAACCGCTGACACGGCAAAAAGGCTACTATACGTATGGCAAGTTCAGCCAGTTTCAACGCAATGTCCCCTATCTGGGTCTATTCAACGGATTGAACCTGCTGTTCGAGCAGATTCTTAAGGAGCCCGCGGCGGACATTGCCAATTGGAGAGAAAAAATCCAATCTGCCGTTGGGGGCAATGGCATTCTTTTGACTGAATCCATTCCCGCACTCATACACATTATCGGCGAACAACCACCGGTGGCCGTACTCACCCCCATTGAAGCCAAAAACCGGTTTTACAACACCCTGCTTGGCCTGATCATGGTGTTTCAGTCGGAAGACCGGGTCCTGGTCTTCTTCCTGGACGATTTGCAATGGGCCGATCTGAGTAGCCTTGAATTCGTCGAATCGCTGCTGGCAGACCATGGCACCAACCACCTGTTGCTGATCGGTGCCTACCGGAACAATGAAGTCGATGCTGATCATCCGCTTTTGATGACTGTCCGTAAGCTGAAAGCGACCAACAACCGCGTTACAGAAGTCAATCTCAAACCATTACCCAGGGAAGTGGTCAATCAAATCGTGGGAGATACCCTGAAGGCGAACCCAATTAAATGCGCAGAATTGGGCCAGTTGATTTTCGAGAAGACCAATGGAAATCCCTTCTTTGTCAATCAATTCCTGCACCGGCTTTATGATGATGAACTGATCCGTTTTAACCGGCAGAATTTTCAGTGGGAATGGGAAATCCAGGTGATCAAAGCCATGAACATTACCGATAATGTCGTGCATTTGATGACCCAGAAGTTGCAACAATTCGAGCTGGAAACCCAACAAATCCTTGCGACCGCCGCCTGCATCGGGCACTCCTTTGATCTGGACACCCTGAGCTTGGTCCAGCAACGACCTAAACTCGACATTGCCCGGGGTCTCTGGCCGGCCATTCAGGAAGGCATCACACCGCCGGTCGATGAAAATTACCGGTATGTTTCGACCGATGCCCCCGGTGCCGAAGAACTTGACCAATTGAACGCAGGCTATCAATTTTTACATGATCGCATCCACGAAGCCGCTTACCGCTTGCTGAGCCCGGATGACCTCGTGGCGATGAACTACCGCATCGGCCAGATCATGTTGAAGAAGCTGACTCCCCCGGAAGCGGAAATGAAGCTCTTCGACATTTTAAACCATTTTGATCAATGTACAGAAGCCATCCGGCCAGAGGATGTAACCGAACTGATTCCGTTGTATTTAAAGGCTGCCAAAAAAGCAAAAACCGCCCTGGCTCACGATGCGGCCATTAACTTTCTGAATCAAGGATTGACGCTGATGCCCGAAGACCCCTGGGAGGATGATACCCTTTATCCTCTTGCCTTTGAATATCATTATGAGCTGGCGGAGTCCCAGTACCTGAGTGGACACCATGATTTGGCCAACCAATTGATGACTAACCTGCTTATAAAGTCCAAAAATCCACCAGAAAAGGTGAGGATTTATTTATTGCAGGGCATTCTCTATACCACCATTGGCCGTTTTGCCGATGCCGCTCAGGCTTGCACCAGCGGCCTCGCATTGCTAGGTATCACCCTGCCAGAAGCCGTTACACCGGAGCTGTTGGGCGCCGGTATGGTGGAGATTGAAACGCTAAAAGCGGGCAAGTCAATTGCTGAGCTGGAGGACTTACCCATCGTCACGGATTTAAGTCAATATTTCCCGGTATTGTTGCTCGCGGTTGCTGCCACCCCTATATTTTTCATTGATAAGCTGAGATGGGTTTACACCGTCATGGAGTTGGTCAAGACTTCTCTTAAACAAGGGAATTCTGACCTCTCCGATTTAGGCTATGTCGCGTTCGGCGTGGTTAACGGGACCTTTGGCCAATATGGGACCGGATATGAGTGGGGGAAATTGGCCGTCCGGCTCAACCAACGCTTTAACAAGGTTGAAAACCGGGCAAAAGTCTACCATATTTTCGGCCAAATGGTTTTGCCCTGGCAGAAACACTACGAAGAATCATTGCCTTATGCCGAAGATGCCTATAAATATGGTGTAGAAACCGGTGACCTCATCTACGGTGGCTTTGCTGCGATATACCTGGCATGGGTACCGGTCATCATTGGCCATCCCATTGAAGAATCCCTCGACCGCTGCAAACAAGGCCTCCAATTCTATGATCGAATCAAGGACTTGCACCGCTGGATGCTGGTCATGGGGACGCAGTATCTACAGGCATTGCAGGGCAAAACCCACGAACTCTCATCATTGACCGACGATACATTGAATGAGGCCACCGTTCTTCAGCAGTGTGAGGAGCAACAAGCGACCGTGGGCTACTTCATGTACTGGTATTGTAAAATAATCCTGTATTACCTGCAAGGAAAGTACGACAAGATCCTCCCGTTGGTTGCCAAGATCAATGAGATCAAACACATTCTGCAGGGAACCATTTTCGAAGTTGACATCGTCCTGTACCATTCCCTGGCATTGATTGAAAATTTGTCCACGGGCCCGGCAGAACATGAAGCCGAACACAATAATACGTTGGAAACAAATCTTCAACTATTGAAAGTTTGGGCCGAGAATGCGCCTGAAAACTTCCGTCACAAATACCTGCTGGTGGAAGCTGAAAAAGCCGCAAAACTCACAAACGATCAATCACAGGCAACGGTACACTACGATACCGCCATCAAAGCGGCCAACAACCACAAATATTTGCGTGATGAGGGACTGATCAATGAACTCGCAGCCCGGTTTTATCTGAAAAATGACCGGGTAAAGATCGCCCGGGCGTACATGAATGATGCCATCCGGTGTTACTCCGAATGGGGTGCCTATGGAATCATTAAACACCTGAAAGAACTTTACCCGATGATGGTGGACTTCAATCTGGATACCTTATCCCAGACCATCCGCAAGACCACCGTCACCTCCACCACCAAGAGCGGCTCCCTACCCTCGCTGGACCTGCACTCCCTGATGAAGGCAACCATGGCCCTATCCGGCGAAGTGATCATGGAAAAATTGCTGCATCAACTTCTGGCGGTGGTGCTCGAAGCCGCCGGCGCAGAAAGGAGTTTGCTGATCGCCGGCAAAGAAGATGAAGGCTTCTTTGTGGAAGCGGATGGAAGCATCAATGATACCGACTGGAGCATTCTTCATCATAGGGCAATCCCTGAAGCGACGGTTCCCGCCGAACTGATTCAATATGTATTGCGGACCAAAAAGACCCTGGTCATCTCCCATGCTTCAAACGATGACGCCTGGAAGGAGGTGCCCTATATCAAAGCACATCGATCTTTGTCCATAGCTTGTATTCCGGTGTTGCTCCAGGGCAAAATTACCGGCATCATTTACCTGGAAAATAACCTGACGCCGGACGCCTTTACTCCGGAAAGGGTCGAGATCCTGCAAATGCTGGCGGCGCAAATGGCCATTTCGGTCGAGAACGCCCTCCTCTACCGTGACCTCGAATACAAAGTGTCGGAACGGACGCGAGTCATCGAACAGCAAAAAGCGGTCATTGATGCGGAAAAACAAAAATCCGATTCCTTATTGTTCAACATTTTGCCAAAATCGACTGCAGAAGAATTAAAGAAAAATGGCTTTGTCGAACCCAAGCTATTTGACCAGGTATCGATCATGTTTACCGATTTTCAGGGCTTTACGCGCATCACGGAACAAATTCCTCCCCAGGAGTTGATCCATGACCTGAATGAATGTTTCCTGGCTTTTGACGAGATCTGTGAGAAAAACAACCTGGAACGGATCAAAACCATCGGGGATGCCTATATGTGTGCCAGTGGGGTCCCTATCCCCAATCCCAATCATGCCCGGGACACGGTGCGGACTGCCCTGGAGATTAATACGTTTATCAAGAAATGGTCCGCCCAAAGGCAAAAAGTGGGTAAGATTTATTGGCCCATCCGCATTGGAGTTCATACCGGAACCGTTGTTGCCGGAGTCATCGGCATGAAGAAATTCGCCTACGACATCTGGGGCGATGCGGTGAACGTGGCTTCACGCATGGAGTCAAACGGTGAGGAAGGTTTTGTCAATATTTCCCAATCCACCTACGACATCATCAAAGACGATTACAATTGTGAATACCGGGGAAAAGTAAAGGTCAAAAACAAAGGAGAAGTCGACATGTATTTTGTCCTGGGTAAGAAATGATTTATTAACGCGATAACCAAATTGACATGTTAAATTGGATCCGGCGGATTCTTCACGCCATTTTTTCGGGAAATGACACATCAACCCACGTAGACAATACCGAATACCCTGATTTTGTGGAATATCCGAATGAGATCACCATACCTCTTCCGGGCATCACGGCAGACACCCTGATGTATGTATTTCCCATGAAAGGCGATTATGATAAACTGCTTCAGGTCTGCAATCAACGTCTGAACCAGGTCATTAAGGACCAGTCAATTCAATATTTTCCTTTGACAGATCACCTGATTGGAGTGATGTCTCACATCCATAAGGGTTACAAGGCAGAAAAAGACTACCCCAAGCCCGGATATGCGAGTGAGAAGGCCTTCCAGCTTTTTATGCCAATCGCCGAATGCACCAAGAATGCTGCCGGTAAATGGGTGGCGCAACGCATGGCCATGTTTGTTCCGTACATCCTGCTGGACAATCCCTTTAACCTGGCCACCGGCCGGGAAGAGATCGGCTTTCCCAAATCATCTGCCCAGGTCAACATTCCGGAAGACCCGCATCAGGCGGATCACCTGCAGCTTGATGCCTTTGGATTCAAGCATTTTAACCATGAGAACCCCGAATACGGTGCTTACCAGCCCTGGCTGATCATCAACCAAATCAACAAACCCGCGACCCCACCTCCGACGGATACCTGGAAAACCCACCAGGAAGCCTGGCAAGCGGTGAAAGACACTTTCGAGAGGATCCCACGGCCGGAAATGCATTTTCGATTGCCGTTCATCATCCATGAGTTGGAAGACCTAATGGCAAAAAGGGTGGATATGATTTTCCTGAAGCAACTCCGGGACAGCGCTCAGCCCAGTAAGGCTTGCTACCAGGCGGTGGTAGAAAGTCCGGGTGTCGTGCAGCACTTTCAGAAAGGTTGGTGGCTGCACGGAGAATATGAAATGCTCTTCCAGGACTTTGATTCATTCCCGATCAAAGAGGAGTTAGGCCTACCGGATCGCATTGAAGTAAAAACGGCGTTCTGGTGCGTGCTGGATATGTTATTCCCGCCAGGACGTGAGGTTTATAAAGCTTCCTGAAAAAAAATGGTTTCCAACATCGCTGCTGGAAACCAATTCTTTATGGGATTAACGTTCATCTTTAATTACAGCCGATATCCTGTTTGGACCAAAGGTCATTGTTTGGGAAGCAATTCCCGGACATCACCTGGTCCGGAATAAACCGGGTGAACTCCGGATCGTACAGGGCGGACTTCAGGAAAGTGGTCAGATCCTCGATTTCCTGGTTGGTCAGATTAAGTGGATGGAAATTGGTGGATAACTGGTCTGCAGGGACATTGGGGTTCTCGGCAACACCGTTGTTGAAATATTCCACCACTTCACGCAACGTGTTTTTGGAACTGCCATGGAAGTAGAAATTGGCATCCCGCAGATTGTACAACTGGGGCACCTTAAACCGGTAATTATCACGATCATCTTTGGTAAAGCCACCTCTGCCACGATTCCTTTTATCGGCCGAACCGGTATTGAGCGAACCGTCAATTTCGTAGAGGTCTTTTACACCCACTGCCTGGAAAGTATTGGCATTAAAAGCCGGGCCGTTGTGGCAGGAAGTACAGTTGGCCTTGGTAAAGAAGAGCATGGCCCCTTTCTTCTCCTGATCGTTCATGGCGGATTCTTCACCACGTAAATACCTTTGAAAAGGAGCCTGATTGGTGATCAGGGAGCGTA
>JAGQXC010000293.1 GCA_020436785.1 Saprospiraceae bacterium
AACCTTACTGGTGGGTATACCCCTAATGGCGTATAGCCAAGGTACCATTTCTGGTATTGTATCTGATGAACGAACGGCCGATCCACTGATTGGTTGCAATGTTCTGGTCAAAGAAACCGGTGGAGGAGCTTCCTCGGATATTGATGGCTCTTATCAAATTGCACTGCCTGCCGGTACTTATAATTTGTACATCACCTATTTAGGCTACCAGGACAAAACCATCGCTGAGGTAGTTGTCAAAGACAAAGAAGTCACTTACCTGGATATTGCACTTTCGGATGAGGCGATCGAGCTCAATCTCGATGTGGTTGTAACCGCATCTGCCTTAAAAAATTCAGAAAACTCCATATTACTGCTGCAAAAAAAATCAGATAAAATCCAGGATGGCATTTCTTCCCAGGAGATGAGCCGGCTGGCGGTCGGTGATGCGGCTGGCGCCATGCAAAAGGTGACCGGAGCCAATGTGCAGGGTGGGAAATACGTATACATCCGTGGTCTGGGAGACCGGTATTCACTTTCCCAGTTGAACGGGATGGTCATGCCCAGTACCGATCCTTATCGGAATGGAGCTCAATTGGACTTAATTCCCACCGAATTACTGGACAACATCATCACCGCAAAAACCTTTACGCCGGATCAGCCCGGGACCTTTACCGGGGGCAATATCGATCTGCAAACGAAAAGTTTTCCGGAACAATTTACTTTCACCGTTTCTGCATCCACCGGCTACAATCAGCAGAACAATTTCGTTGATAACTTTTTAACCCATCATGGGGGCAGTAAAGATTGGCTGGGTTTTGATGACGGAACCCGTAAACAACCCGTCTATTTGCGTGAAGAATCCACATTACAATGGCTAAACAAAAACGGCGAATTACGTTCCCGCTTTGGGAATCAGGAAGCGGCTCAAACGGTTGATCAGGCAATCAAATCTTTGAGTACTGAATTTGATCCTTATTCAGTTCGTACACCTCTGGATCATGGTTTGGCCCTATCGTTTGGCAACCAATACAAGGTTTTCGGCAATAAACTTGGCGTCATCGTTTCGGCGAATTACAAGCGTTCTTATTCAAATCTTGCTAATTACGTTACCGCCAACTGGACATTGTTCGATGTCAATTCATCCTCGTTGTTTAATGTTGGTGATTTTGATGACAACAAGAGTACAGAAAACCCCATACTGAATGGCATGGTGGGACTGGCTTATAAGCTGGGCGCCAGTTCAACGATAAAGTTCAACGCGATCTACAACAACAATACGGAAAAGACCAGCCGCTACGTCTATGGGCACCGGCCGGATAATATCATTGATCCCCTGTTTTTGCAAGGGAGAGCATTGATGTTTAATCAACGCAATATGCAAACGTATCAATTGTCTGGATCACACGTCATAAACAAATGGAATGAGACAAGGATCGAGTGGAGCGGAGCTCGGACCAATTCCTTCATGCTTGAGCCAGATTCCCGCTTTTTTACCAATGTGTATAATGCGAAATCAAACATCTACACCATCCCATTGTCCGACATTGAGCAACCCTTCCATTTTTTCCGTGATCTGAATGACAAGCAGAATGTGGGAAAGTTGGATATTACCGTTCCCCTCAATGCATCCAGAACGACCAAGATTAAATTCGGTGGGTTATATTCTCAGAAAGACCGTGATTTTTCAGAATACCGCTATCAGATTGAAAGTTCTCAATTCGCTGCACCGTTCGCAGGTTCCATCGAAGATTTTCTTGCTCCAAGCAACCTGGGTGTCATCAATTACGATGAGGCCAGGAATCGTTATTACATCGGTAATTACCTGGAAGATGCAACTCTTGTCGACAACAATTACATTGGTCATGATATCGTTTATGCCGGATACGGCATGTTATCGTTTGACGTTTTCGACAAACTGAGGTTTATCGGCGGTGCCCGCTACGAAAAGACCGACCTCAGAGCTGAAAGTCAACTTTCCACCAAAGCAGATTCGTTACGGATTGGACAAATCAATGAAGATGACTTCCTGCCTTCATTGAATTTAGTCTATGGTGTCAACGAAGACATGAACATCCGTGCCTCCTTCAGCCAGACCATCGCCCGTCCCAACATGCGTGAACTGGCGCCTTTTTCGTCCTATGATCCGCTCACCAAGGAATACTATATTGGTAACCCCAAATTGGAAAGAACATTAATCAATAATGTCGATTTGCGGTGGGAATGGTTTACCCGTCCGGGAGAAATTCTGGCATTAAGTGGTTATTACAAGCATTTTGATAACCCAATCACTCTGCAATATCTGCGGTCATCCAATCCGGAAATTCAATACACCAATGTTTCTTCCGGAGAATTATATGGTCTGGAATTCGAATTCCGAAAAGACCTGGATTTTATCAGTCAGGCTTTGCGGGACTTTAGATTCAGTACCAATTTGTCTCTGATCAAGTCCCGGATGGAAGTTAAAAACCAAATTACCGCATTAGATCCGGAAACCCGTCCCTTTGATGGTCAGTCGCCCTACATTGTCAATGTGGCCTTGAATTATGTCAATCAGGAAACAAACTGGGACGTCATCCTTGCGCTGAACATGCTGGGTGATCGGTTAAGCCTGATCGGAAGAGAGGGAACACCGGACATTTACGACCGGGGACGGTCACAATTGGATTTGACCATTACAAAAAAGATTGCTGACTTGAGTGTACGGCTGACCGCAAAAAATTTGCTCAATTCGCCGTATGTCCGGTCATCTATTTTCAAGGATACCGAATTTGTGTATACGAAATACTACCAGGGTGTTACGCTGGGACTAAGTGTGGGGTACACAATTCATTAAACCCGCTAATTAATTTTGGCACTAGGTTAATTTTATCTTTAGAGAGGCCCCGGACCCGTCTGGGGTTTCTTATTTTGTGAAGGATCGGAGGACAAACTGAATGAGTTCAAAGTGCTCGAAAATGGTAACTTCAAATAAGCAATAATGGATCTTAACTGGATCGTTATGTGGGTGGGATTTGCACTCGCCTCCTATTCGGTCGTTGGAAACGATGTGATTCAAACGTTAGGTACGTTTCTGACTTCCAATGAACAGAAAATGAAGTGGTATGTATTGTTTGCCTTTGCCGGAACCATACTTTCACTCACCCTGATCTATGGCTATTTCTTTTACGACCTGTCCTACGAACGCCTCGCTAAATTTGACATACCGACCTCCTACCCCTGGTACTACATGTTGCCCCCGATCGTCCTGTTGATTATCACTCGCTACGGCATCCCGGTGAGTACAACCTTTATGATCCTTACCCTTTTTTCATTGCATCAGATCCCGGCCGATGCCGGATCGATGATTTCCAGCTTATTCAATAAATCCGAACTTCTGGGTGGGATGGTCCAAAAGTCGGTCATGGGCTACATCATTGCCTTCTTTTCGGCCATTGTTATTTACCTGGCGATCAGTCGTTTTACCGAGAAGTACTTCTCCGAACATAAAATCACTCCCTCGGGGGACCGGATCTGGACCGTCCTGCAATGGTGTTCCACCGGATTCCTCTGGTACCAATGGCTTACCCAGGATCTGGCCAATATCTTTATCTACCTGCGCAACGGGCATGACTTGCCAGTGTGGCAATTCTTCCTGGCACTTGCCATTTTGTTGGGGCTCCTGGCCTATATCTTCTATCAGCGCGGTGGCAAAGTCCAGAACATCGTCCGTGCCAAAGCCAGTACCGGTGACATTCGTTCAGCCACCTTCGTAGACTTCTTTTATGCCATCATCCTGCTTATTTTCAAAGACGACTATTTCGGACTATGGGGCGGTAAATTGCCGATGAGTACAACCTGGGTCTTTATTGGCTTACTCGCAGGACGGGAAATTGCCATTCGAATGGTTCTTAACAAGGTGGTTTCACGGAATACCATCCGGATGATCATTGCCGATTTACTGAAAGTATTCTTCGGATTGGTCGTCAGCGTGGTCTTGGTTTTCGTCATAAAAATCCTGGCCCACGTTTAGCAAATTGAGGTCTGTGTGTGACCAGTCCTTCCCAGGATTTCCAGTCTAAACCACTCTACCTAATTAAGGAAAATCAAATCATTTGCCTTGAATAAAAAGCCAGCATGCTGCGAACTCACCGTTGGATGTCCAAATTTTATAATATATTAATAAAAGTCTTGCAATTCTTTATACCTTAGATGTGCCAACCTGTCCCATTAATTCCACAAGCACATCTTATGAAAACGAAATTTTACCTGATTTCGGTCATCCTATTGATTTCCTGGCAACTGACCAATGTGAACGCCCAGGAACCGATGCTAAAAGGGACCAACTCCTGGCAACAGACGGTATTGTTCAATGTGAGTCAGGAAGTAGCCGGATATGTTCTGCCGGGTAACATTTCCGGCGTAAACACCTATCTGACCGAGGACGGTTACCAGCGTATCCTGATCATGCATCAATTCAATGAAACGGACGGTTCTCCCTATGCGCTGGAAAATGGACTTTTGCTTAAAGGAAGCCGGATCAGTTACGTGGACCTGGATCGACAAACCCAACAACCGGTGGATGCCGGGTTGCCCTACTACATTGTATTTGACCGGCATGGGAATGAAGTTACCTCGGCCGACCAAATCAATGAATCGGGTCATGGCTCAGCCGGGTTCGATCGCTTTGGCAATGGCACCCTCTTTCTCTCGGATGATCAGGGATTTTTCGATGATGTCATGTTGTTTGGCGAGGAAGCGGAGGATGGGACCGCCTACATTATGGATCTGCAGGAGGGAGAATTATGGGCAGCTCCGGCACTGGGACGGGGTGCATTTCATCAATTTGCGGCCATAGATGTGGGTGAAGGTAAAACCGGACTCATTTATGGCGATGGTAGTCCGGGATCGCATGTATACCTCTTTATCGGGGAAAAGAATGGTCTTGGTGATGGATCCTTCCTGGATCAAAATGGTTTGGCCACCGGTAAGCTGTACGTCTGGTCGGGCGATCAGGTAATGAATTCGGCTCAATTTCACGGAACCGGGAATATTGCCGACGGAAGTTTTTTTGAAATAACGATATATGACCCGGATAAAGCCGGAATTAGTGGTTACGACGATCAGGGTTACGCGTTGCCGGGCACCCAGTTGTCGCTGGCACGTCTGGTCAGCGCATTCAGCTTTGGAGGCTTAAGAGGCTTCGCGGTTAACCCCGGGTTTAAACACCAGATCGCATTTACTGATGCGGGCAATGGAGGTGCCGATGAATGGGGTACAACCTATCAAATCGACCTTAGTCAGGGGGTAATCGCTTCCACCCTCAGGATCCTCTATGATGGGGACGATGCAGGGAAAGGACAGGTACCTGCACCATTTTTTGGTATTCGTTCACCACGTGATATCGTCTGGTCGGACAATGGGCGCATTTATATAGAAGAACATAAGGCGACGACCACCGAAGACTATGGAGGTTTTCTGGACCTGCAATCTTCGGTATGGGAATTGAACCCGGCCAACAGTAAAGTTACACGCATTGGACAAATCAATCGTAAAGCCATCCCTGACGGCCTGACCGATACCGCCAACATGGATCCTGGAGCCTGGTCTCCGGCCGGATTATTGGAGGCTACTGCTGCATTTGATGCCCAAAACAATACCACCATCTTCCTGGCGGGGATCAATGCAGGCAGTGTAGTCGGAGTAGACGGCGCCAGTGGTCAGCTGTTGCTACTCCAGGGTACCAATACATATGTCAGTACCGAAACGGCCATGTTGACGGGCTTGAATGGTAATCAGACTCAACCCTTATTCACGGTAGGTGAAAATCCGCATGGCTATACCCTGACGGGGGTACCTGATGGCATCGGAGTATTTGAACGTCCAAGTGGTCAAATCCGCGTATTGGTTAATAGTAAAATTGATGAAAATGCCGGTGGGGCCTATTACCTGAGGAACAATCTGTTGCTTACCGGTTCCCGCATTTGGGCTTTGGATTTAAATTTGGTGACCCGCGAGTTGGAGCGATCTTCGATTGGCTACCAGACCATTGTCGACCGGACCGGGGCCTTTGTTGAATCAGCCAACCAGATCAACCGGTCTGGGAGCGTCATCTCCGGGCTGAACAACTTATCCGGAGGATTGCTCATTCCGGCGCTCCATTTTGGACTGATGAATGACATTTTTTTTGCCGGGGAATCGGTTGCAGACGGGACCTTTTATGCGTTGGATGTCTTTGGAGAAACACTTTATGCCATCCCTGCCTGGGGGCATGCCACCTGGAAATCCGTTGCATTTTTTCAGGGTCAGGCCAATGCGGTTTCTGCTCTGTTGACGTTAGACCGGCCCGACTCTCCCCTACTGCTGTGGAGAGGATCGCCGCAAGAAGGCCCTGTGAATGGATTCCTGAATGATAATGGTCTGGCCTCTGGTACCCTGTCAGTTTGGGTACCTGTCGATCCGGTAGACTCCGGTCAATTATCCGGAACCAACACCATTCAAAATGGCACTTTTGTCCAGATCCCGGTCTTCCAGCCTAATCAGGCAGGGACTTCCGGATTTGATGAATTGGGATATGCCAGGGAGCAGACCATCCTGCAGATGGCGGATGATGCCGGTGCATATCGCTTTGCTCATCCCGGAGGCCTTGCCGTCAATCCCAATAACCAGGGACAAATTGCCATGACCACCAGCGGGATGGGCGTTAACTCCACAGACGATGTCTGGGGTAAGGTAGTCATTCTGGATCTGGATGCTTCCAGTGACCTGGGGACCCTGACCATCGTTTACGATGGTGATGATCTCGAAACGAACAACCTTCCCAATGCGGATTTTGGACTGCGAAACCCAGGATCCGTCGAGTGGGCCAACAGCAACCGGATATACATTCAGGAAACCGGCAATGCATTCAATGCGCTTTTCGGAAAGACCTCCGGACAAGAGACATCGACCTGGGAATTTAATCCCGAGACCCGGACACTTTACCGGATAGCCCGCATCAATCGTTCCGCCCGGCCCTTTGATTTACCGGATCTGCAGCCGGCTACCACCGGTGCATGGGAATTAGGTGGCATCCGGGATGTCTCAACCAACTTTACACTGCCGGAAGAATCGACCTTGTTTTTGATTACCGTGCAGGCCCATACCATCCAGGACTCCCTGGCTGATGATTATGCAGAAGGTGGTCAGTTGCTCTTTATGGCCGGTCAGACCATTTTTGATCCCTCAACCGGTATTCAGATTCCGGCGGCTTTGACTTCGCTGCAGGCATTCCCCAATCCGTTGAGTCAGGGAGATTGGCTCCAGGTCAGAATCGATGTTCCGGAGGATGCGAGATCATCGATGGCCTTGTATGATCTGATGGGCCATCGATATTTACTCCACGATAAAATACTCCGGAATGGTCCGCAACAATTTAGCGTTAGAATACCTGACCATATCCCATCCGGTGTGTATTTCCTGCAAATGAACAGTAATAAATGGTTAAGCCGGCCACTGAAACTGGTCATTCGACCCTGATGGTCAATCCGAAACGGTTTATAGCCCATTCAGAAGTCCATTCTCTGGTCTGTTTTTAACTTTTCATCCAGATCATCGGATGGAAATCTTTTAGACGAAATCGGCGGTTCCCTCAGGTTGACCGGTGAAAGTGGCTTTTGAGATCCTGCGAAATCCGATTAATTCCTAAATTGAACCTTTGTTTCATAAATGAGGGTCATATGAAAAATCGGATTTTCCTGCTGGGAGGCATATGTTTACTGGTTGCATCCAGCCAGGCTCAGATGTCCATGCAAACACTTACTAATGGCATTCACGAGACCATTGAGCAAAAGGCGCAAGCCATTAACGCCCAGGTGGTCCAGTGGCGGCGTCATTTTCATCAATACCCGGAACTGTCCAACCGGGAATTTAAAACAGCAGATGCCATCGGGCAATACCTGGAAGCTTTGGGTTATCAGGTGGACCGCAGCTTTGCCAAGACCGGGGTGGTTGCCTTACTGGATACCGGCAAACCAGGCCCGACCATCGGACTACGTGCCGACATTGACGGACTTCCCGTGACCGAACGCACTCCCATTCCCTTTGCTTCCAAGGAAACCAGTACCTACCTGGGACAGGAAGTGGGGGTAATGCATGCCTGTGGTCATGATACTCACATTGCGATGTTGCTGGGTGCTGCATCCATCCTTAAGGATTTGAAAAGCCAACTCAATGGTAAGGTAGTCTTTGTGTTTCAACCGGCCGAAGAAGGGGCGCCGGCTGGCGAAGAAGGCGGAGCAGCCTTGATGGTTAAAGAAGGATTGATTGAAAAATACGGCATCGATGTATTCTTTGGCCAGCACATCTGGTCAGGAGTGGACATTGGTACCATCCAATATAAGTCCGGAGGAGAGATGGCATCTTCGGATGAGTTTTTCATCACAGTCAAAGGAAAACAGACTCATGGCTCCCAGCCCTGGGCAGGGATCGACCCCATTGCCGTTTCTGCTCAAATCATCATGGGACTGCAGACGATCATCAGCCGGCAGACCGAGCTGACCAAGGAAGCTGCCGTGATCAGTGTCGGCCGTATCAATGCCGGCGTCCGCAATAACATTATTCCGGAAGAGGCTCAATTTTCCGGGACCATCCGCTGCCTTGATATTGGCATGCAACGCATCATCCATGAAAAAATCAAGCAGACGGCCACTCTGATTGCGGAAAGTGCAGGTGCCACGGCGGAGGTTGAGATTGTCGTCGGCTATCCGATTACTTACAACAACCCTGAATTAACCAGTGAAGTCGTGCCCTCCCTGGAAGCGGCCACGGGCGCAGGACACCTACAGGTGATGGATGCAACGACCGGTGCGGAAGACTTCAGTTTTTTTGCCAATAAAGTCCCTTCCGTGTATTGGTTCACTGGAGGGAAACCATTGGATACCCCGCCGGGATATGCCGCGCCCCATCACACCCCCGATTTTTTTGTGGATGAGGACGGGATGATTACCGGAGTAAAAGCCCTTTGTTTTGTGACGGCAGATTATTTATTGAAGCACCCCAATTGAAAGATTGTTTAAAAGACAAAAACGATACAAATGCGAATATCAAGATCTATCCTACCCTTGATCATTTTAAGCCTTGGGCAAGTTTATTTAACTGGACAAACCAACATGGACGACCTCCATGGCACGAT
>JAGQXC010000294.1 GCA_020436785.1 Saprospiraceae bacterium
ATCCCAGTGGTCCCGCCGGTTCAGAACTGATCATCTCGGGGGCCTGTAAATATGTGGTTCTGCAGCATATGCCGGCACGAAAACACTTCGATGACCGGGAAGATTGGGGGGAAATCCCGTCGGTTCGAAAGGAGATTAAATTGATCCGCATGCTGGGTGCAAAAACCCTCGCATTGACGTTGAATCCCAACGGCATGTCCGAAAAAGATCTGAAAAAGTACTGCGCGCATATGGAAGATAAGCTGGGAATCCCGGTCATGGTCGCCCAACGTGAAAACCTGATGACCCTGGTACAAAAAATCAAGAGCATTCTTGTCCCGTAACATCCATTTGAAGCTACACCGGTCTTGAGACGATGATGGTCTCCGGACCGAAAAAAACACTTCCAACCATAAGCGATCCTCCTTTTATTCCGCAGAGCGAATCGAATTAACCGGGTTAGCTACTGCCGCCTTGATGGCATGAAAGCCCACTGCGATGGCGCCGGCCATAGCAAGCATTAGCAAAGGAAGGAGGAAATACCACCATTTTAGGGTAATGGCAAAGGCATAATGATTTAACCAATTTTGCATCAATACATAAGCCATCGGTGCACCAATCAAGGCAGCTGCAAAGACCAGTGTCATATGTTCCCGGGTCAGATTGATCAGTATTTGGTGCGTGGAAGCGCCCAACACCTTTCGAATTCCGATTTCTTTTCGCCGCTTTTGCATCGTAAAGGCAGTCAAACCAAACAATCCAAGACATGCAATCAGAATGGCCAGGCCGGTAAACATCGCCATCAATTTTCCGAATAAGCGGTCAGCCCGGTACTGGCGATCGAAATATTCATCCTGGAAAAAATAAGAAAATGGATTTCCGGGAAATGATTCATTCCACACTTGCCGGATGGTGCGGATGGCTTCATTCGTATTGAACCCGGTGAGCTTAATGCTGAAGTAACTATTGGCTTGTTCCGCGCGGAGAAAAAGGATCGGTTGATAACCATGATTAAGGGATTCCTGATGATAGTCGGCGACAACACCGATGACTTCGGTCTTCCGGTCATTAAAGCTAATCGTTTGGTTTAGGGCCGACTTGGCATCTGCAAACCCGAGTTGGCTGGCTGCGGATTTCGTAAGCACAACTTTGTCATTTTCCTCTTCCCCGTCTTTTCTGAATGTGCGGCCTGCGACCAGGGGTAACTGATAGGTCTTAAAAAATTCATGTTCAACCCCGATAAAAGGTATTGACTGATTACTGGACTCCGGCTGACCAGACCGCCTGACACCGTTATTTATCCAGGTGATCTCCTTACCCGGAATAGCCGTTGAATTGGTAACCTGATCAACATAATTAAAACTCAGTAATTGATTTTTCAAATTGGCGAGGCGGCTCGGATAAGTACTGTCGAGCAAACTTGGACCTTGCAGGACCATTATTTGTCGAATGTTCATGCCAATGTCATTGTGCAGCATAAAATTCACCTGCTTGAATACGACCAGACTGCCTGCGATCAATATGACTGATATAGCAAACTGAACCATCACCAGTGCTTTGCGCAAATTCAAGCCTTTCGTCCACCGGATTGTTCCTCCCAGTGCGGAAGCCGGTGAGAAAGAAGCCATCACAAAGGCAGGATAAAAGCCGGAAAATAAGATACCCAAAACAAAAATCCCGGTTAAACCGAAAATCATTTCGGGTGAATTCAATAATGCAACCGGACTTATATCCGATTGGGTGATTTGATTTAACAGTGGAATGGCAAGCCAGGCAATGCTGATCGCAAAAACCAGACTACAAAGGTTGAGGAGGGTAGATTCAATGAGGAATTGCCTTCTCAGATCTCGTTTGTGTGCACCGATAACCTTTAATACCCCAACTTCTTTGGCTCGTTCCACTGCTTTTGAGGTAGCTAGATTGATGTAATTCACCCAGGCAATGATCAGGACAAATACCGCCACCCAACCCAGAATCTTCACAACCTTAAAACTTCCGTTGGTGTCGGGCTCGAAGCGGATGTTCGAGTGTAAATGAATAGAGGTGATGGGTTGCAAATACAATTGAACTCGAACATCTTTCTCCTGCAAATCGGCATAATATTGATCAATAAATGCATGCAGCTTTGCTTCGAGCGTTGCTTGGGGTGTTCCATCTTTCAATTTCAGGTAGGTCAGAAAGGCGTTCCAACCTGTTGATCGATCTGCCCGTTCATCGGTTTGTTCAATCAGCGTTTTAAAAGAGATCAGTGTTGAAAAAGGTAAATGTGTGTTATATGGCGGGTCTTGGGCAATTCCGGTCACCTGATAGTCATCTGTTCCGTAATTACCGGAATACCGGATGGTTTTACCCATCGCCGGTGTATTTCCAAATAGTTTCCTGGCAACCGACTGGGTCAGGACAATTGAAAACGGCTCCAACAATGCCGTATGAGGATCTCCTTCGATGAGCCGAAAAGTAAACAATTCGAAGAAGTTACTATCTGCATAATACAATTGCTCCACCAGCAATGGGTCCTGATCGTAATGCAAGACGTTATTAACATGTTTTGTCCCCCATAATTTGGTGTACGCTTCGACTTCAGGAAAATACTCTGCCAGGGCTGAACCAAGAAATGCGGTGCATCCGGCACTCTTGTCCGTACGATCTGCATAGATTCTGTCCAATTCAACGCGGTAGAGATCTGATTTATAGATGTGAAATTGATCGAAGCTCAATTCTGAATGAATAAACTGGAAAATCAAAATACAAGTTGCCAGGCCAATGGTTAACCCAGCAATGTTTATGCTTGAGAAGGTCTTCGCTTTAAGCATGTTACGCCAGGCAATCTTAAAGTAGAGCCGATAAGTGCTCATCCAGCCCGCTCCCGGGGAGTTTCCAACCGATCGCATGTTAGACCAACGAAATGATAACAATACTTCCCAGACAAAAAGTCTTTTTGCTTTTCGCAATGAAAATTGCTTTCTCCTCCGGTGGAAGGCTTCATGCAGGTCTCCCTGGATTTCTTCCCGACAGGAAGGTGAGCAATACCATTCCAAAAATTTATCGGCCCATTGTGGAGGTTGTGGATGTGAACTTTGTTTATTCATGGTTTGGATCCAATTTTGGAATGAGCGACCAAAGGTGCTTTCTGGATTCCATGAGTGCCGAGGCCACTTTATAACCATAGGGAGTAGCATCAAAAATCCGTTTCCTTCTCCCCCCGCGTTCGGGGCTGGCGCCCCCCATCACCGATTTAACCAGGCCCTTTTTTTCCAATCGTTTTAATACGGTATGGATGGCCGGTATCGAAATGGAATTACCGGTTTTATCGAAGTAAGCCTCAGCAACGGATACGCCATACGATTCATCGAGGATCATCACGATCAGAAGTACCGTTTCTTCCAAATTCCCTAATTGTTGCATCATATTTCATTAACCATTGTCTAACAAATATAATAAGGATTTATTTATTTCATTAATATTTGTAGATTATATTGCTCATGTGCTTGATTTCACCAATTATTGCAAGACCGGGGCGACTCAACCAGGACGGGTAAACTTTCTCCTGGGCAATAAAAAAGGCTTGTCTCTTTTGAAACAAGCCTTTCCAAACGACTTTATATTGAACTGCTATTTGCCTTTATCTTCCGGCTGAGGAGCCCGGTGGTCTCCAGGATGCCCGCGTCTACCCCGGTGGAAATCTTTCCGGTGGCCACGATCTTCGTGCCTGAAGTGGCGAGATCCGGGAGCATGCATTTCCTGGAATTTCCGGAATTGCTCTTCCGATAGGACTTCTTTTAAAGCATCCTGGTGATCTTC
>JAGQXC010000295.1 GCA_020436785.1 Saprospiraceae bacterium
TATGTATTGCGTGAGAAAGGTACCGAGCGAGCCTTCTCCGGTGATTTATGGGATTACCACGGAGATGGAATTTTCGTTTGTGCGGCTTGCGGATTGCCCCTTTTTGATTCACACACCAAATTTGAGTCGGGCACCGGTTGGCCAAGTTTCTACCAGCCCATCAATCCTTTCAACGTTAAAGAGGAACGGGACTCCTCATTGGGCATGATTCGTACGGAAGTACTTTGTGCCCGCTGCGGAGGACACCTGGGGCACGTATTTAACGACGGACCCAAACCGACGGGATTACGGTATTGTATGAATTCCGTATCCATGGATATCAAGCCCAGGGATTCCGTTTTTATGCATAAGCCCTAGGATTTTTCGAAAAAACAAAGCTGGCGTATCCGCACCGACAGGTAAAGGTATTATTGCTATCTTCCAGGATGATCAGGAAGATCCGACATGAATCGCCAGGTGAATACCTTTCCGGTTTATTTAATATCACCCCGGAATTTAAACGGTTCAATGCCCGGAATGACATCTTCAACCGGGCGGTCTGGGATGACCGTGTCAACGCTAAGGATTTTTTTCGTTCCTATGACATCGCCAATTACAAACCGAAAGCCTCCAAAGGCTTCGATCACTGGGATTATGCCTTTCGCAACGCCAGCTGGCATCTAACGGACCAAATTGGAGAGCGGCATGCTCGGGAAGATGGGAAGGTGGAGGGCTTCACGAACTATTATACCCTGAATGCGCCAGGATCTCCGACAAAAGTTGTCATTGATGATCCGGTAGAGGCTACCCACCGGATCAAATTGGCAGCCAGGATGTTCGGTGCCGGAAATTGTGGCATTTGTGAAGTGGATGACCGATGGTTATACACCCACACGTTCAACCGGAAAACGGGTGGAAATCCGGAGATGGATTTGCCCAAACACCTGAAATATGCCATTCTGTTGATCATTCCAATGGATCACCGGCTGAGTAAGACCTATCCTACCGCATTAAGCGGAGCGTCGACCGGTCTGGGTTATACCACCGGTCTGAGCTGCGCCGTTTCATTGGCTCAATTCATCACCAACCTCGGCTTCGAGGCGGTCGCTTCAATGAATGATACAGCCCTTAACATTCCTATGGCCATAGCTGCCGGACTGGGCGAATATGGCCGCCACGGATTATTGATCACGCCGCAATTCGGACCAAACATCCGGATAACCAAGGTATTTACCGACCTGCCCCTGGTCGCTGACCAACCCATTGAATTTGGAGTGAAAACGTTCTGTGAGGAATGTCAATTATGTGCCAGTGCTTGTCCGGCGCGCGCCATACCATCCGGGAAACCACAAGCAGAACCCCCATCCATCTCCAGTCTATCTGGCATCACCAAATACACCGTAGACGCCGATAAGTGTTTCAAATTTTGGGTAGGCATGAATTCCGATTGTGCCATCTGCATTCGTGTGTGTCCCTACAATAAGGATTTTAGTAAATGGTGGCACCACCTGGCTTTGTCCTGGTCCCGATGGCGATGGGTACGACGAATTTTATTATTTATGGAAAAGAAACTTCAGTTTGGTGCGAAACTATCCTCCGCCTCCTGGTGGGCCGGGCATTAATCCGGTAAAACACTCATGGCCTGATCCAGGTCTTCGATCAGGACTTCGGGTTCTTCCAGGCCAATGTAGAAACGAACCAGATTCCAGGGCAGGGGAGAATCCTGTCCTCCCGGCATGCCGTGGAAGGCACAAACGGGCATCACCAGTGATTCATGTCCGCCCCAACTGACCGCAATCAGGAACCGCTTTAACCGGTGAATGAAAGCTTCCATCTGCTGGATGGAGTCGGCTTTGAACAATACAGAAAACAGACCGGGCTGACCATCCATTTGTTTGTTGGCGATTACGTACTGGGGATGATCCGGATGGTAAGCATAATTCACTTGCAGTACCTTGGGATGATGCTTGAAAAACTCCACAATTTGCAATGCCGAGTCAAACGATTGTTTTACCCGTAAAGGCAATGTCCGCAGTCCCCGGATCACCAATGCCGCATCATGAGGCGACACGATGCCTCCGATATTCATGAATTCCGTATTGAAAATATGATGGATGTGCCGTTTAGAGCCACAGATGGTCCCCATCACCACATCGCTGTGTCCATTAATAAATTTGGTGGCGGAATGGATGGAGAGGTCGATACCGTGACTGATAGGTCGCTGGTAGATGGGTGAACAGCAACTATTGTCAATCATGCTCACCAGACCGTGCCTTTTAGCAATTTGCGCACATGCATCCAGATCCTGCAATTCGAAAAGCATGGTTGTCGGAGACTCGAGGTACAGGATGGTGGTTTCCGGTCGGATAGCATCTTCAATCGCCTGTAAGTCCTTACCATCGACAAACGTGGTCTCCACCCCGAACCGGGGCAGGTAATCGACGAATAAATGCGTGGTCCAGGAATACACGGACTTAACCGAAACGATGTGGGCACCCTGCTTGACAAAAGCCAGTACAGCGGCTGCTACGGCGGCAATCCCACTGGCAAAGACCAGCGCATCTTCCGCTTGCTCCAGTGCTGCCAATTTCTTTCGCAATATCTCAGTGGTGGGATTATTGCCGCGGGTATAGATCCGGTTAGACAGCTCATCCGCAATGTCATGGCGCAATGCATTCACCGACTTAAAATAGAAGTTGGACGATTGGATGACCGGAGGGGAAACGGCCTGAAAATATTTGTCCCGGTCTTCACCGAGATGGTTCAGGATGTAACTAAGATCCAAAGGTGTTGACATATGCCTTAGCGATAATCTTCGCGAACCGGATGGAATACATCCAATACTTTCACTTCGGTGATGGCTTTACCGCCATGCGGCATATTGGAAGGAATGACCAGAATATCACCAGGGCCCAGGTGATGTACTTCGCCTTTCAGAATGAGCTCCAGCTTACCTTCCAGCATGTTGATGACCTGCTCATGATGGTGATGGTGAACCGGCAGGTCAGCCCCTTCTTCGATGGTCCAATAGGCGAGGGTCATGGTATCGGTATGGATAAACTTGCCCCGGAAACCCGGCATTTTTTCCACTTCAGGTATGGATTCCAAGTTTAATTGTGCCATAAGCTTTTGCATTAGATGACAACATTAATCATTTTATTCGGAACGACGATAATTCTCCGGATGGACTTACCCTCTGTCCATTTCTGAACGACCTCCAGATCACGAACCATATGCTCCACCTCATCCTGAGGCATATCCACCGCCAGGCCTATTTCGCCCCGTTTTTTCCCGTTGATACAAACCGGATAGACGACTTCCGATTCCGTGAGGTATTTTTCTTCCAACTCCGGCAGTCCGGCATGATGTACCGATCCGCCTATTTCACCGGGATGCAGCCGTTGCCATAGTTCCTCGGCAACATGTGGAGCAAATGGTGCAATCAAACGAACCAATGGCTCGAGAAT
Source organism: Saprospiraceae bacterium (assembly GCA_020436785.1). Lineage (GTDB taxonomy): Bacteria > Bacteroidota > Bacteroidia > Chitinophagales > Saprospiraceae > JAGQXC01. The sequence continues at coordinate 3,447 of JAGQXC010000295.1, forward strand.
TTCAACAGAATGACACTCTTCTTTCTTCAAATCATTCACGCAGATCATGAATGCGGAAATACAGGTATTAAACGAAAATCGATCTACGTCTTCCAGAATTTTTTTGATGGTCTGGTGCAGGCTCTTCATTGCGGTCTCGCCAGGCTTTTCCTGATTCACCACCCAGTTGCCCAGATCGTCCTCATAAAGACTCCAGAACCGCCTAAGGAATTTAAAAACGCCATCGATGCCTTTGGTGTCCCAAGGTTTTGCCTGCTGGATAGGCCCGAGAAACATCTCGTACATCCGGAAGCAGTCGGCGCCGTATTGATCCACAATGTCGTCAGGGTTTACCACATTGAAATACCGTTTAGACATCTTGCCCACTTCAGAATAAGTGAGCATCTTGATCGATGCCTCGTTGTCAGAATCGGTTTGCCAGGTTCCGGATTTGGTAACAAACCGGGCTGCAGCATATTCAGGGCGCCACGCGATGAACCGGGTAAGACCTGCAGCGGTCAGATGAGATTGCGGTGAACCGTAATCCGTAATGTAGTCGATGTGAACCGGTATCTTGGTAAATGCTTCATCGGAAGGATCGACCAGGTCGGCACTGTAAAATACACTTTGTCCATCCTCTTTATCTTTCTTAAGAAAGATAGATTCAATGACGCCCTGGATCATTCCCTGATTGATCAGTTTTCTGAATGGCTCCGGGGTAGGTGTGATGCCCTTATCGTAAAGGAATTTATGCCAGAATCGCGAATACATCAGGTGACCTACTGCGTGCTCGGTTCCGCCCACATAGACGTCAACATCCCGCCAATAACGAATGGCTTCGGGGGAAGCCAATGACTGCCGGTTGTGGGCATCCATGTAACGCAGATAGTACCACGAACTACCGGCATAACCGGGCATGGTATCGGTCTCACGGGTAAGGCCTGGCGCAAAATGTACCCATTCTTCCTTTCGTGCCAAGGGCGATTTCCCGCCGGCACCCGGTTTAAAATCCTCCAATTCGGGCAGGGTCAATGGCAGATCAGCAAAATTCAGAGGATGGACCACCTCATTTTCATCGTAATAAATCGGGAACGGTTCACCCCAGTAACGCTGCCGGCTAAATATGGCATCCCGCAGTTTATAATTGATCTTGCGCACACCTAATCCGCGACGTTCAATTTCCGCATTGACAGCCTGGATGGCGTCAGGCACTTCCATACCGTTGATAAAACCAGAGTTAATGATCTTCCCAACCTTGTCATGGAGGGTAGCACCCGGATAATCGCTTTTGTCAACGACATCAATAATAGACAGGTCAAACGTTCTGGCAAATGCCTGGTCCCGGTCATCGTCACTGGGTACTGCCATGATCGCCCCCGTTCCATAATCCTTTAACACGTATTCTCCGATCCAGATAGGAATTTCATCACCGGTGAAGGGGTTGAGTGCATACGAACCGGTAAATGCCCCGGTCACTTTTTTTACCTCCGCCATACGGTCCACCTCTGAACGGCTGGCCACATATTCCTTGTAATCCCGGATGACGTCCAACTGTTCGGCGGTCGTTAACAATGGGACCAGATCGTGTTCAGGAGCCAGGACCATAAATGTAGCCCCGAAAATGGTATCTGGCCGGGTGGTGAAAATTTCAATTTTTTCGGTTGAGCCTACTACCTCAAAGAAGAGTTGAGCGCCTTCGGAGCGTCCGATCCAGTTACGTTGCATCGCCTTCAACGCATCTGACCATTCCACGGTGTCGATATCCGACAACAATCGTTCGGCATAGGCGGTGATTCGCAACGACCATTGGAGCATCGGACGCTTTTCGACCGGATGTCCCCCACGTTCTGAAACGCCGTCTTTTACTTCGTCATTGGCCAGAACGGTACCCAGCGCTTCACACCAGTTTACGTAGGTGACCGTGCGATAGGCCAGGCGGTAAGCCATCAGGATATCGCTTTTTTCTTTCTCAGAAAATGCATTCCAAGCTTCAGCTTTGAACGCATGCTTTTCTCCGGAAAACGCGTTAATTCCCCGGGTGCCGTGAGATTCAAAGTGTTTGATCAGGCTCGTGATGGGTTGAGCGCTATTTTTGTCCAGATCGTAATAGTGTGCAAACAATTGGAGGAATATCCATTGGGTCCAATGGTAAAATTCTGGATCGCTGGTACTGACCTCCCGGTCCCAATCGTAATTAAACCCAAGGTTTTCCAATTGGCTGCGGTAGCGCTTGACATTTTCAGCCGTGGAAATGGCCGGGTGAATTCCCGTCTGGATGGCATATTGCTCGGCCGGCAAACCAAATGAATCATACCCCATGGGATGTAAAACGTTAAATCCTTGCATCCTTTTGAAACGGGCAAGGATATCGGTTGCGATGTATCCAAGCGGATGACCGACATGCAAACCCGCACCACTTGGATAGGGAAACATATCCAGTACATAAAATTTCGGGCGATCCTCGTCATTCCGGACTTTATAGATATGGTTTTGGCGCCAATACGCCTGCCACTTCTTTTCAA
>JAGQXC010000296.1 GCA_020436785.1 Saprospiraceae bacterium
CCTTAGGGGCTCCCAGGTCGACATCCCCGCCAACCAGGATACCAATTGAGAAGCAAATTGGTTCAAATAGCAACAAGATCTTAGGCAGGAGTCCCCTCCCTGGAGGGGATTTAGGAGTGGGTAATTGACGAATAAAAACTCCAATTACTGGCGGATTACCTTCGGAGATCCTTAGGGGCTCCCAGGTCGACATCCCCGCCAACCATCCACTGTCGTGTCTGGCTTTTTTATTTCACCCATCCCTTACGAGCCATGTTGGCTCGACGGTCCGGGCGATATAAAAAAAGACCGTCAATTGACGGTCCTGGCGGGGAAGCTCTGGTGATCCCGACAGGATTCGAACCTGTGACCTACTGATTAGAAGTCAGTTGCTCTATCCAGCTGAGCTACGGGACCTGGAAAGTGGGTGCAAAATTAATAGATTCTACAAGAATAGAAAGTTATCCTCTAAAGCTAATCCCATTCAGACCACCCGTTCCAGGAAATTTCATCACTAAAAGTTGAGTGCCAACATGCGAGGAAGGCCTATTTGAGATTGATCATCTTCCCCTTTAAATTAATTCATAAGAACAATATGAATCGGTCAAACTCCGGTCACAAAATTTCGTGTAATTTCCTGGATGGACGTGGTGCCCGCCAACTGCATATCGCGAATCAATTCGGACTTTAGTATCTCCAGGGCCAATGCGACACCTTCTTGACCAAACGCCCCCAGCCCCCAACAATAAGGCCGGCCAATCCCAACCGCCGTAGCTCCCAGGGCCAACGCCTTGAATACATCGGTGCCCCGGCGAATTCCTCCGTCGACCAATACCGGAAAAGCGCCATCAACCGCCTCTACAACCTCCGGCAAGCAATCAATCGTGGCCCGGTTGCTTTCCAGCTGTCTGCCCCCATGATTCGATACAACGATACCGTCTATGTCCCGCTCCTTAGCCAATAAAGCATCTTCCCGGGTGACAATACCCTTCAGGACAATTTTCATCGTACAATTGGCCCGCAGCCAGTCGATCATTTCCCACGTCATTCCAGGGTCGGTAAAGCTCATACCTTCCGGCAGGATGTTCTTGAAATTCCCCATTTCAAGTTCTCCGGATGCAATCATCTGGAGTAGGGTAGTACCATGGTTTTCACGGTTTCCAACCACCGGAGTGTCCAGGGTTAAAAAGCAAACCTTGCAACCGGCATCCGTTGCCTGGTTCAGCAGTGCTTTCGTAACTCCACGGTCAGGAGAAGGGTAGAGTTGGAACCATAAATCGGCCCCGGAGGCACTGGCTATCTCGCCAACGGCATAATTTGATACCGAAGACACAACCATTTGGTGTTTCTTTCTGGCCGCTGCTTTCGCGGTGGCTATTTCTCCATCAGGATGGAAAAATGCCTGGAACCCAACCGGGCTGAGAATAATTGGATTATCCAGTGTTTTACCAAATAGTTCAATGCTGGTGGATATGTTTCGTACATCAATCAGTCGACGGGCACGAATTTGAATCTTTTGGTAAGCCTCATGGTTCGCCCGGACGGTCATTAAATCATCCGCACCGCCATTCAGATAGTTGAGGGCATCCTCACCCATGGCTTCGCCTGCTCGTTTTTCCAGATCAAAAATATTCTTAAAGCGGCTTGGATCAAGTTCACCTTTTGCATGGATGCTACTTTCAGCCTCATTGATACCACATCCAAAGGGTAGGGTTAGGACGATGGAAGACATTCCTGCCCACTTCAGGAATTGTCTCCGGTGCATTGCCTGCTGATTGGTTGGAGTTAACATCTTTTTTTATTTTTTGGCCTCAAGCCGGATTATCCAAAAGTGGAAGCGTACCAATATCTTTTGCCGGCCAATCCATAAGCCCCATCATCAGACAGGATCAATGTCCTTAATTCCGTTGGTGGTTTGAATGCAGATAATGCAGACGGATCAAATCCCTGCCAAAGTCACCGGTAAAGTCCCTCCATACGCTGTGGATGTGATTGGCATTATTTTGCGTATTATCAAACTCAATTAAAAATGTCTTGCCTTGTACCCGGTAATAATGACCTTCGCCAGCATGGGTACCACCTGCCCAGCCAAACCGTATGGCATCCAATTCTTCCGTTTGCAGGTTCGCCATCCTTTCCATAGCTAGGTGTTTGGGCATGCTTGAAAGGTATTCCTGGATTAATTCAAGTAGAATTGCTTGTTGAGATTTATTTAGTTCAGCGAATGAAATGCCGACCGGATCCATTGGACTTATCTCCGGAGAATTTGACGTTACAATTTCATAGAAGGGCTGCTCCTGAAAGATCGCCTTCTGTTGTTGTTCACCGGTCATTGAATGGATCAGATCGAATCCCAAATCCTCCTCCCTGTCCAGTGTCCGTTCGCCTTTTCGAGGACCGGATGGGATCACGGCCGGATTGGCCCCAAAAAACCGTGGAGCAACCGAAGTCTTTCCATTCAGAATCGTGAAATTCAACGAAATATGATGCCCCTCAAATCGCCATGACCAGAGGCTGTCTATTTCCGGATTTCCATAAATGGCAATGAAATATTTGTCCGGATCCCGCATCACCGAATCTCCTGACATTTCCAACAACACATTTTCAAGACCGATTATTTTCATGGTCTTCGTGTAGCCCGTCTCCGAGAGCGCCTGGTGAAGCATTTCAAAAAACAAGTCTTTCTGATTGCGATTAAGTACGCCTAGCGGAATGCCCGGCCTTGCCCACATGCTGCTTGGTATAAAATGCCATGTAGACTTTGAAGCATCCTCAAAGGCAAGGGTGATCTTATCCCTCTGATCCGGATTTAAAGCATGCAGAAATTGGATGATGGGATCGGTAGGTATGAAAAAGGAAACGAATAATGGCAGCAAAAGTGCCCCAAAGAGGTGATTTATTAAGGATTTCATTGGTTGTATTTCTGGAGCTCTAAAAGTCTATATCCGAATCATCAGTTTTATTGCTGATTGGATTAAAGTTATTAATTGTATTGATACGGTTCGTCACGATAGGCCAATTGTCTGACATTTTCCAATACCCGCTTCATGTATATTCTCCAAAAGGTTTTGGCAAATAACCAATTCAGCGGATATAGGATAGCATGGCTGGCATGCAACGTGTAGGTATATTCAACACGGATGTTATCTTTTGCAATTTCCGTGGTCTTCCACTCACCCGTAAATCTTGAAAATCCTAACATCCAGGATTGAAAGTTACTTACTTCGAATTTCCAATATTCATTTTCCCTCCGGTCCAGTACTTGATCCATGGAGATGAACCCACCTTTTTGCGTCCATGACTTTTCAGCGTATACTTTTTTGCTGGAACCCACCTGACCCCAATGGTGATCCTCGGTACAGTGTGTCACCCTGGGCATTAATCCAAAACCGGTGTGAATTTTAGCCACGTCACACAACAAAGGGGTTTTAAAGGCTCTTTCCAGTGAACAATTGTAGATGGTTGATTCCTGGACTTTGAATTTCATTTTGAACTGTTGGGATGAAATTTAGCCAATCTACAAAAGGGAATTCAATGATTAATACATTCCATCGTTAAGCACATTATTGGAGTACCTTTTGCACTACGTCATCAATCGATGCATCAGCTCCATACATCCCCTACAATTGTGGTAGTTGGCTTTCCAGGGGCCAGCTTTGTCATCCTTTATATTGGGAATGCCATGCTTGTCTACACTCCAGAACCACTCGCCGTGTTCGTGATCAATCAGGTGATTTTTAATGTATTCCCAGGTACGGTAAGCCAGCAGGTAATAATAGGGATTTCCCACCAGTTGCCAGGCATTGATGAATCCAACAACGGCCTCGATTTGTGGCCACCAGTGACGATCCTCATCCAATTGGTCGCCCTTGCGCTCGTACCAAAGTCCTCCCTGCGGGGCGACTCCATGACCAATCACTGCTTCTACCAGATGCAAAGCCGCAGACTTCGCTTCGACCAAAAGATCCGGATCTGCCAACGCGTCAGCGGCTTCCAACAGTAACCAACTGGTTTCAATATCGTGACCGTAAGAGATCAGGTCCTCCTGTCGATCCCAGGTTGTATCAAAAAACAGGATCAACCGCTGTTCAACCGGATCGATGAAGATGTCAAGGAACAACCGGATCAGCTTTGTCAATTGATTGTTCAATGACTCCGAAGGAGCAACCCGGTACAAATTGGTAAAGGCCTCCAACAAATGCAAATGGGTGTTCATGGTCTTTGCGGTATTGGCATCCTTTTCAGAGAGCCGCATGTCGCTCAGAAGATTCCATTCGCGATCAAAGGCTTCATAGTATCCTCCGTGATCCGGATCAAAACTGTGAACTTCCACCAGATGGCACCATTCCAGGGCGGACTCGAGCGCTTCCAGGCTCCCGGTTAGCCGGTAATACTCACTGTAAGCATAGATGCCGAAAGCCTGGGCATAAATTTGCTTCTTATCGGCCAACACCTCGCCCTTGGCACTCACTTCCCAAATCAATCCTCCTTGTTCGGTATCCTGAAAATATCGACGGATGTAGCGGTAGGTATGATCCGCCAGTTGCCGGTAATAGGAGTTATTCATTATCCTTGCGGCTGATGAGTAGGTCCAAAGGAGCCGCGTATAGAGAATCACACCCCGGGAATGATCCGGGTCCAGCGTGCCGTCGCCTTTCATCCGGCCATACCAGGCTTTCTCTTCCTGGTCCCACAGGTGTTCGGGCCACCAGTCCAATACTTGTACAAGTTCTTTTTCCAATTCCCGAGCAAAATCTGCCGGTTCAGGTAAATCAAAAAGGTCAGGCAGGAAGGATCCCATCGGCACTTAATTTATTCAGGATCGATTCATTGTGCTGGATCAAGGCAACCCGTTGTTTGACCGAGGCAGCGCTGTTAAGTTCATCCACCGGGCTGTTTTTTACGTAATCCAATAACCGGTCTACATCCGTGGTAGCTACATGGAGCCGCGTATCGGACGATCCATAATAAATAAAGATTTCATCGTGGTCATTACGTATCCAGCCATTGGAAAACGTAACGTTGGAGACATCTCCGGTTCGTTCGGCACCCTGCGGGGCGATCAGGTATCCTCCTGGCCGGTGCGTGATCCGCCAGGGCTCATCCAACGCCGTGAGGAACAGGTACAACGTGTAGCGCAATCCTGCCGCAGTGTTGCGCACCCCATGGGCCAGATGCAACCAACCTTCGGCGGTTTTGATCGGCGGAGGTCCCTGTCCATTTTTTACCTCTTTAATGGTATGGTAGACTTTTGCATCAATGATTTCTTCTTGGTCCACCCGCGCTTGTTCCATGCTTTCGGTAAGTCCCCAGCCGATACCCCCACCGGAGCCCACCTCGATGAAGCCATCCTGAGGCCGGGTATATAACCCATATTGACCGTCGATGAATTCAGGATGAAGGACCACATTGCGTTGTTGCCCGGAATAACTGACCAGGTCGGGCAACCGCTCCCAATGAACCAGGTCCCTGGTACGGGCAATGCCGCAATTGGCTACCGCCGCGGTTGAATCGTGGGGCCGGCTCAGATCCTTGCGTTCCGTGCAAAAAAGACCATAGACCCAACCATCCTCGTGAGCTGTCAATCGCATGTCGTAAACGTTGGTATCCGGATCTGCGGTCTCCGGCATGGTAACCGGATAAGGCCAGAACCTGAATTGATCGACGCCGTTGGGGCTTTCTGCTACCGCAAAAAAGGATTTACGATCATTGCCCTCCACCCGCAGCATAACCAGGTATTTGCCTTCCCATTGGATGGCGCCGGCATTAAATGTGGCATTGATTCCCATGCGTTCCATCAGTCTGGGGTTGGAATGAGGATCCAGATCATACCGCCAGGAAATCGGCACATGCCGGGCGGTGACCACCGGATGTTTCCACCGGGTGAAAATCCCATTGTCCGGACGAATGGGCTCATTGGCCCGGTTGAATAACGCCTCCTGTTCGCGGAATAAGGTTTGCAGGCGTTCGATGTAAATGGCATCCATAGTGATTGATTTGCTCTATTCATAAAGGTACGGGATGCCAGCCAAGCTACCGAACCAAATCAGTGACAATCAATAGCTATCCAGACCGCTTACCGGTAGATTTTTGGTAATTCACTGACAGTGAGTACCCGGGGATCATTGACAAACCGGACAAAATCATCTGCGCTGGGGTGCCCCCGGAATGGTCCGAAATGATGATTGGTACGGGCGTTTCGCCAAACCATCAGATAGGCAATCCGGCTGGCAACCGGATCGTCGGCAATGGCCTTCCAGAGCACATTGGTCCACCAATCCGGTTCCGGGATCATGTTCAGTCCCGTTTCACTCAATACCGGAATCTTGCCCCGGGACTCGGCCAGTTCCACGACCAGTCGCAATCGTTTGGTCAGGTCTCCGGCGCGCCGGGGATTTCCGACATCATGGTAGTCATCCAGGCCCATCAGATCCACGAAATTATCGCCGGGATAGAACTCCAGGTAAGCGGCTTCGTCGGCGATCACATCCGGTGAATAACAAATCAATACGTTATCCAACCCCCGTACCTGACGCAGGTAATTGACTGTAAAGCGGTACAGGGCTTTATAATCTTCCGGTGTCGTATGACCTTTGCCCCACCAAAACCAGTCTCCACTGTGCTCATGGAAGGGACGGAAGATGATGGGAATAAGCTGTTTGCTGAAGAGGCCGGTGGTGAGCGTTCCCAAAAAATCAGCGACGGCTTCCAGTTGTTGCAGGTACATTTCGTGTTTGGATCCACCGGGCAATATGTCCGCGATGCAATCCGTATTGTCCCAGGCGCTACCACCCGTGCACGGATTGTCCAGGTGCCAGGAAATGGTATTTACGCCACCCATTTTATAAGCTTCCCGGATCCAGTGTCGTAAGTCCTTGAACCAAACCGTATCCAGGCTGAACGGACTTTGGCCGATGTGGCCGATCTCCCAGCCAAATACCGCCGGATAATCGCCACAAACATCTTTGATGTCGGACCGGTGACGTTCTTTTTTCCACTGGACGCCATACGCCAGGTCGTCCTGGTGGCCAAAAAGGACCTGGGAAGGGGCCAGTGATTTTAAGTTGTTGAATAAATTTTTGGTTTCCTGATTGAGTGGTTGTGCCGGCAGGTTGGCCATCAAGGCAAAGGCTACCGGTAACAGTAGAAATACTTTGATTCCAGGCAATTTCATCATTCGGGTATTAAATGGTGTCTTCCATTGCCTCCAGGGACACTCCCTTGGTTTCCGGCATCATGAAAAGCACAAAGAGCAATTGCAGAAACATCATGGCCGTAAAAAAAGCAAAGATGGGACCACCGGAGAATTTGTTCAGAACGGCCGGCATCACCAGGGTGATCACCGCAGCAAAGACCCAGTGGGTGCCGGCGCCCAAACTTTGCCCGTAGGCGCGTACCTCGTTGGGAAAGATTTCGGAAATAAACACCCAGATGACCGCACCCTGACCAATTGCATGGGCTGCAATGAACAGGAATAAATAGATCGGTACCGAAAAAGAGGCGAAATCTTCAATGAAAAAAGCCCGGGCCACCAGGCCCAGTGAGATCAGGTAACCTATGGAGCCGATCAACATCAACCGTTTTCGCCCGGAACGATCAATCAGGAGCATGCCGACCAGAGTAAAGACCAGGTTGGCAAGACCGATTCCTGCCGTGGACAAAAGCGCGGTGCTGGCTCCCATGCCGGCTTCCTCAAAAATACGCGGAGCATAGTAGATGATGAAGTTGATGCCGGAAAGCTGGTTAAAGGCGGCAATGAGGAAAGCGAGCAGAATCGGTTTCCGAAAGCGTGCGGAGAAAAAGTTGTGTTGCTTTTTCACGGCTTTGGAATTGAGGATCGATTTTACTGCCTGTTCAATGTCCTGGACGCCCATCATTTGCAAGACGGTACGCGCTTCTGCTTCCTGGTTGCCATGCAGGAGCAGCCAGCGGGGACTGCGCGGAACGCCCAGGACCATCAGTAAATAAAGGGCAGCCGGAATCGCCTCGACACCCAGCATCCACCGCCAGGATTCATCTCCCATTTTCCCCAACAGGAAATTGGATAGGTAAGCGATCAGGATACCGACGACAATGTTCAACTGGAACAGGATCACCATGCGACCGCGCTGGGCCGGCGGGGATATTTCAGAGATGTAGGTTGGTGCCGCCACGGAGGAAATGCCTACGCCGATGCCGCCGATAAACCGGAATAATGAAAACGAATAGGGCTCCGGGGCCAAAGCCGAACCCAAAGCGGAAACTAAAAATAATACACCGACCCAAATCAGCGTCTTTTTACGGCCCCAACGATTGGTGGGGATACCTCCTCCCAATGCCCCGATCACGGTGCCCCACAAGGCCATCGACATAATGAAAAAACCATGAAACAAGTCACCGGTTTGCCACAATTCCTGGATGGGTTTATCTGCGCCGGAGATCACTGCCGTATCAAAACCGAAGAGAAATCCGGCAATGGCCACCGTAATCGACCAGTACCATATTTTACCTGTTTGCATATTCCGTATTTAAGCCTGCCTAATATAGTGAAAGTGCTTTAACATTCAAGAAGGGCAAGAATACCTGGCTTGCTTTCTCCCATTAAATGCTGTATTTTAATTGGGTTTGGTTAAAATGAAAATAATGCAATTCCAATCCAGAATAATCATGGCCGTGCTTGCCTGGTGGGTATTAAGCTGGCCTGGTTCCATATGCGGACAGAGCAACCGCATTGCCGTCCGGTCGATTGGGGGAGCAGCCGAATTTTACCACACCGGTAATGGATCCGTTTTTTATCCGCGGGGGTTCAACTACATTCAATTGGTAAAAGCGGCTGATGGGGCTTATGGTGAGTCGGCATTATTTCATGAGGATACCCACGATTTGATGGATATTGATGATGATTTTCAGCGCATGGCCGCCCTCGGTTATAATGCGGTACGTGTGTTTATTGATCTGTGTCGTGATCAGCATTGCATGACCGACGAGCAAGGGCTGCTGCCGGATTATGTAGACAACATCATAGAATTGTTGCAGCGGGCACACCAGTATGGAATTTACGTAATGCTGGTAATGAACTGGTTGCCTGACCTCGGTCCATACAGCGGTCCTGCTCATCAGTGGTGCGCGTCCAACGGTAATTTCTACGGTGGAAATTGTCTGGTAATGAGTCCTGAAGGGGTCAATCGCTACGCCTTATTTTTCCAGGACCTGGTCAGGGCACTTAAACAGGGAGGAGCTCCGATGGAAAATATCTGGGCTTACGAATTGCGCAATGAGTTTTATGTCGAATACGATCAGTTGCCATTTACAAAAACATCGGGGATGGTGACCACCGCCAATGGCAAATCCTACAATATGGCCTCAGCTACAGAGAAGAAAAAGATGGGCGATGATGCCGTGGTTTATTGGGCAAATACCTTGCGTAATGCCATCCTTGATGAAGACGAAGAGGCCTTAGTCACCTGTGGATTTTTTACGCCGAATGAACCTAACCAAATTCGGGAAAATGATCCACGCATCGTCCCATTCGTTGCGGCACGGCTGTATTCCAACCTCGATTTTTTTGACATCCATGCTTATCCCGGATTCCACCGGTTTGAGATTGATGCACAGAATTACGGGATCAACGCTTACCAGAATAAGCCCGTGGTCCTGGGTGAATATGGTACCTTCCTGCCGAATGCTGCAGATGAATATTTCGCGGCATTACTGTCTGATCAATGGCAAACTACTGCCTGCGATTATGGCGTTGACGGTTTTCTGTATTGGACCTGGGACCGTCACCGGTTGCCCTGGTCGGCGCCGGATGACCCCTGGGGTGGTAGCGATGAGCACGCTTTCATTGGGAAAGTCTTGTCTCCGGCATTCAAACCTGATCCCTGCAAAGATCAACTGGCCGACATCAATGTGTCCAGAAATAAGCCCACCCTGGCCAGCATGGAATGGGAATCCAACGTAAGTGCCCGGGTGGTGGATGGGAATGCAACCGAAACACCGTGGATCGCCGGTAGTGATCCACCGCAATGGGTTGAGGTCGACCTGGAACAGAGGTATGATCTGGAATCCATCCAGTTGGTCGTTGAAACAGGATCCGAAGAACCACACTTCTATACCCATCAATTACAGGTGAAACCCAATTCCGGTTCGTCCTACCAAACGTTAAAAACCTTCTCGGGAAACCGGGTGAATTTCGAAGTTCTTTCGTATCAACCCGACGATGGAGCATTGATTAAGAACGTCCGGTTCATTCGGGTGAATATTCTGGATGCACCCGGATGGGCGGCATTGCATGAATTGACTGCTTTTATTCCACAGCAAAGAGGTGAACTTGACGTTCCGCAGCCTCCGGTGCTCACCTTCCCCAGGCCGGGTCTCGATCCTTATCAGAGTCAGGCGCTGACCTGGTCAAATGATGAACCCAATTTGAAGTCAGAGTTGCAGATTGCCACGGATAAGACCTTCAGCCAGATTGTTGAAGCAAAAAATCAATTAACCGGAATGCAATATCAACCTCAGACTTTGCAGAACAACCAAGCTTATTACTGGCGGGTACGGCAATCCAATGATCACGGAGATGGGCCCTGGTCGGTGACGGGAATATTATCCAGCGATCTGACCAAAACCCAAGAAATAGAATCTTTGCATTACACCGTATTTCCTAATCCGGCCGGAGATGAAGTACATGTTCGGGCCCTGGGTAATGAGCGGCTCACCAAAGTCCAACTCATTGGTCTTGACGGTAAATACCATGAAATGCTTTCGCCCGAAAATCAAAATATAACCATCGATCTTGCCCCTGTTCCCAGTGGCTTGTATACCTTAAGATTGGTGTCCGGGACTGCCAGTGAAGCCATCAAATTAATGGTTTTGCATTAATGACCGGTTTGAGAAATTACCGGTAACCAGTAACTTTCCGGTCAATTGGAGTCCTGGCCATTCGTGCAATAGGTGAAGTCAATAAAATAGCCACATCGCCGCTAAGTGAACCGGCGTGGTGATTCCAAACCGGACACAAATCATTGTGGTTTGAGTAAAAACCAGCTATTTTTGATCCGGTAAAATCAAAGTAATATGAGGAAGATCAGCGTATACGTGTGGATGATACTAACCCTGATTTGCCTGGCACCATCCGTCCAGGGGCAGATATTAAACCGGGTATTGGACAAGACCATGAATAAAGTAAATAATGCCCTGGAAGAAAAAGCTTCCGATCTGATTGCCGATTTGTTGGCACGCCAGCTTGAAAAACAAATCGATCATTATTGGGAAGAATTGACCCGGGAAGCCGTAAGACAGGATTCCATCGACCGGGCCCAACAGGGTGATACTTCATCCGTAGATCCCAGTGAAGCCGTTTCGCGGTACCTGGCCAATATGAATCGCGCTTCGGATGTGCCGGAAGAATATGTATTTAACTGGAAATTTGACTGCCTCATGGGTACCGGAAAGGAGGAAGATGAAAGTGTGTTTTATTATTCCGATGACCAACCGTTCTTTGGAATAGAACAAGAGGACAAAGGAGATGTCAACCTGATTGTCATTGATCTGGGCAAGAACATCATGGTAATGTTTAAAGAGGATAAGAAAGGTGAGAAAACGGCGCAGGCTTTGCCCAATATGATGAATTATGCCGGTAAAGTGGCCGAACAGACCATGGACTCGGTGATGGCCAATTATCACATCCGGAAAGGCAACAAGCAGAAGAACATTGCCGGCTACTCCTGCCAGCAATACATCGCCGAAGACGACGAACACGACTACGACATTTATGTGACACCGGAATTGAAAAACATCTGGAAGGAAACCTACGGAAGTTTTATGCAACGATTCACCAGCCTGGATTATCAAAATGAGTTCAACAAGGTCGAAGGCATGGTTATGGAGAGTACGACCACGGCCAAGAAAAACAAAAAAGACGTCAACACGTTCCGGGTCACTAAGGTAAACCACCAGGATACAAAAATCCAAAAGAGTGATTACAGCTTTCCGGCACAATAAAGGTTAGCACTCTGCCGTTTTGGAAAAAACGATCTGAGTATGGCTGTCACTTTCAGGGTATGGTTGGGCTATGGGTTGGCATTTATAACCGTTTTGGTGGTCACCCAGATCATGCAAGCACCTCAATACAGTCACTGGCTCTCCAACCTTGCCGCACAACTGGATTTCATGTTCACCAAGATCTATATCTGGATGTACTTCATCCTGGCCTGTGTCATCTCGAGTACGGTAGGTATTATTTGGTCCTACTTCCAGGAACGCCAGAAATTGATGCAGGCATTTATCGGGGTGTGGCTGGCCGTTTTAGTAGGGACATCCTTACTGGTCTTGATCAGTCAATTCTAACTATTTTAGTCCTGCATTCTCCTCTATCCAAATTTCAAAGAAATGTAAAGCAAAGGGCAGCAGTATCCTGCATGGTGAATGCAAAATAAACTGCTGGCAGCTAATCGGATCAAATCCTTCTTCGAAGACCTTTACGCAAAGAAGGATTACCACATTTCAAAACAACCGGTAATTACCAGTAGCACCAACCGTAGGTTATTACGCTTGAGCTCCCGGTTCCATCCGGAGAATTGTAAGGATTGTTTTCCGGCCGAGTGAACATGATTGATTTTTCCCAACCCATGGCTCCTGAATACCGGCCCGTACTCATTACTCCATTGTATTGACCAATTCGATGAAACGTGACATTGTTGTAATGATCGTAAACCGTTGGAGTGGTGACGGCATCCACGGCCAATCTGCTGGTACCTGTTTGATAGAATCCTGATCCATACCCTGAAAAATCAGGCGCACAAAAGATGTTGGTGTATTCACAATGGACACTGCCAGTCAGCCAGTGCCCGTCGGCAACGGTCAACATCATGGCACCAACAAGTTCTGCCAGACATCCGGATGGATCAGACGGGGCTCCAGGTCTAAAACAAGGGTAGAATTCACCCGGGTTGCAACTGGTGCCACCAATCGGAACGGATTGAATAGAATAATTAGTCCGCAGGAGTATGGGGTGCCATTTTCCCTCAGAAGTTCTCAGCTGTAAGGCATCCAGGTAAGTCTCTCCTGGTCCTGCCTTGAATTCGGCAATCATTTCTTCGGACATCAAGTTGACGATATCGTCCGGGATGACCGGAACGACAAATGTAGATTGGGTTGGGCTGGAGGGGTTCGTGATGGGCTCTTTCTGACAGGCTGCCATGAACAAACCAATACCCAGAATGACACAGATGAATGATTTTATTTTCATGATGAATGGATTTGAAGGATTAGTAATCACTTAACCACTTCAATTTGTTCAATCATCAACTGACGCGTTTTTCAATTCATCCCAACTCTTTTACTTTCCGTACCAATAAAATCAATCGATGGTTTTAGCGCTCACTTCACTCGGATTAATACCAAATTCCTCGGTAAATATCCTGCTGAAAAAGGAGGTATTTTTAAAGCCGGTTTCAATAGCCACCTGGGTGACGTTCAAATCCGAGGAACGCAGTAAATCCATTGCTTTCGTTAACCGGTAGGTACGGATGAATTTGTGTACGGTGGTATTGGTCAAGGCGGAAAATTTCCGGTAAAGTTGCGTCCTGCTCATCGCCATTTCACGGCAAAGTTGATTAATGCCAAATGCTTCATCTTCACAAAATTGGGCCATGACTTCTCTTACTTTCAATATGAATTCATCCTCTTTATTGGTGATCACGGTAAAGTTCTGGGTAGAATACCTGGTGTGCAATTCGTGCCTTAGGGCAATCATTTTTTCGATGCGCAGATTGAGCTCCTCCTGGTTAAAGGGTTTGGTCAGGTAGACTTCCGCACCACATTCAAGGGCTTCCAGTTTGGATCCTATGTCCACTAAAGCCGTCAAAGCAATGACCGGGATGTGACTCGTTCTTAGGTCTGCTTTTAAGTTTTTGATCATTGTTAACCCGTCCATCTCCGGCATCATTACATCACTGATGATCAGATCCGGAATGTACATTAAAGCTTTGCTTAATCCTTCAAGACCATTCATCGCCGTATGGATCCGGTACCGGTTTTTCAATAGTTTTTGGAGGTAAAAGATCATATCGGGATTGTCTTCGACGAGCAGGAGGATAGGCACGTCCACATCGGCAAGTTCACCATTTTCGGTAAGAATCGAGGCCATCGGCAACCCTCCGGAGAACGTTGGATCTGGAATACATTCAGATGGTTTGGCTTGCGTGGTTATTGGCAAATACAACGTAAAGGTTGTTCCCCGGCCAATGACACTATCCACTATAATTTCTCCACCCAACAGCTGTACGTATTCCTTGACCAGGGCAAGGCCGACTCCGGATCCTTCCTCATGGTGTCTGATGTCTCCATTCACCTGATAAAATCGATCAAAAATCCGGTTCAGCTGATCAGTAGCCATCCCAACTCCATTGTCGGAAACGGTCAGACGGTAATGGTTTGTTGACCCAGAAATTTCAGGAATATCCAGTTGCAGATGAATAGCACCTTCCGGATTGGTATATTTCAGGGCATTGGAAATCAGATTGGATAAGATCGATTCCATCATTTCCGGTTCAATATCGACGATATATTGATCCGCGGGGCCTGTCCAATGCATGCTTATTTTCTTTACTTCAGCGACCATATGAAAGGACTCCATCACGTATTTGATCAATGCAATCAAATCGTCACGAATCAGATGGGGTTTGACTACTCCGGCATTTATTCGGCTCAAATCCAGCAACTGATTGACCAGACGCAATAACTGGTTGCTGTTTTTACGAATTAAATGGATCGTTTCTTCCTCTTCATGATCCTGAGGATTTAATCCGTCCAGAAGTCCGGAGATAATGGTCAGCGGTGTACGGAATTCATGGGTAATGGCGGTGTAAAAATTACTTTTTGCTTCATCCAATTCTTTGACTTTTTGCATTTCCGATTCTTCAAGTGCTTCCTTTTCACGGATGTATTGGTTGTTAAACTGTACCAGGAACGTGGACATCCAAATGATGTTTATCACCCAGAAGGTAAAATTCACCGGAGTAGACAATACTATGACGGGATGTAAGAAAAATTGAGATAAGGCAGTAAAAAGTACCGTGAACAGGTACAAACCCATGAGGAGAAGGGCTCCTCGCTGGCTATTCAGCATATTTGATGAAAATGCACACACCAATCCGATAAAAACCAATCCCCCGGACGTCAATATGCCACCCATCAGAACCATAAACAGGCCGGCGATCAGAATGAAAGCTCCCAGAAAAAAGTGATGATACAGGTTAAATCGCGGGCTTTTTAAAACACGGTATTGGACTGCATAAAGACCAAGCATGATTAATCCCATCCAGAAAATACCGTTTGCACCGATAATGAACGCAAAAATGGTGAGCACAAAGACCATTATATTGGCAATAACCGTGGCAATAATGATCATTTTTTTACGTTGCCATTCCTTTTCAATCAACTGCGGATTGAAATAATACCGATCGATCCAATGATCTACGCCAATCAGTAAGGATGGCATTTTCGCGAGACTTAATTAATTATATTTTTAGTAAATAGGGCAAAGCACCAAATAACGCAATGATTATTATCATTGGGCTAGCATGAATATTCACGGCAACAAGACCCCGAAACTACTGAAGGAAATTATTTTTTTGTTTTGATGATTCTTTCCAATTGGGGAGGTTCTTTGGATTCACCACTCACTTTGAGGTAATAAACGCCAGCCGGTATGTCCGATAGAGGTATCCGGATGCTGGCCTCGGTAGGTTTTATTGTTTTGTGACGTAAGCCGTTTTCATCAAATAATTCGACTTTTCTGCCGTTGATCGATCCTTCAACCGTAATCCAATCGATGCATGGATTGGGAAAGATCTTGATTTTATTGGTGTTGCCCGCATAGGATTGGACATCCGTCAGGGCTTCATTGAGGGAAAAACGGTACAAATTACGGCCAAACCCGCCCATCAATTCCTCATCGGAAATATAGAGCGTGGATTCATTGACAAAACATACTGCTTCCTTCTGGGAAAAATTATGCAGGTCAAACTCCATGAATTTCCCGGAAAAAAAGGCATCCTCCGGAAAATCGTAAAACACCCACAGACGATCACTCGACAACAGGCATAATTTTGAACCATCCGGACTGATGTCGCCGGCCGTGATCCAGTAATTGATCATCGATTTCCCATCAGTCGCAAAGGTGGCGGTTTTTTGTGCTTCATACGTTCCCGGAGAATCGGGCAACCGGTAGAGATGGATCAGGCCATCAAATGGTTGTGTCCGGTTTTTGGTGCAGAGGTAAAGATGATCCTGGTACCAGAATAAGGCTTCGCAATCAAAATTAAAGCTGTCTTTGGGCGGTGGAAATGCATGTTGATCCTCATAGTGAAAATAGATGACTTCGGCAGTGATCACCGAATCGGTGGTTTGATCCGGGTTAGGAATTTTGAATATAGTCAGATCGGTTGCATCATTGTTGTTGTTGCCAATATTACCGATGTAAAAATTTCCCTGATTGTCCTGGGTAATGTCTTCCCAATCCCGGTTCCAAGCCCCTTGAATGGAAACCGTACGCAACAGTTGGCCGGTGGTGTCGCACAAATACAAAGCCGGGTCTCCACCAGAGTCATTAAATGTCCAGATCCGGTTGGGACCTGTTAACTCGATGCCGGAAGTTTCATGGACAACCGCCGGGAGCTGGGTGATCTTTTGTACAGACTGGGCTTCCGTATTGGTACGGAATCCGAATAACCCAGATGCAATAAGTGCGACAACGTGGAAGAAATTCATGGAGTGTAAGTGAAAAGGAGGCAGTTGGATGATTTAATTGGATTCAACGGAATTGGCTTTTTTGATTTTACGTGGCGCCTTCAGAATTTCATTGGATCCGACACCGATGGCCACAATACTGCGTAAGGCCCGGTCGGTGTCCACCTGTAACAATTCAACCTGATCGACGGGCATATGAAAAACAAAGCCATTGGTCGGATTGGGAGCGGTGGGAACAAATACGGTATAGATTCCGTCGGTTTCATCCGTAATGAATCCGGTCATTTTTGCTCCGGTATTAAACGGGTCCACCAGTACCACTTTTTTGAATGGCATGTCCTTCTGCCCGGAGAATTGCTGAACGGTTTCCTTGATGATGTTGTACATCGGTAATTTGCCCAGCCAATTTTCTTCCAGGTAATGCCAGATGCGCTTGCCAAGTTGTGTTTCAATGAACAAGCCTACCAGAAAGAAAAAAGTGATGACAACGCCAAAGGCAATCAGGTTGGCCAGGTAATTATTGATATCCTTATGGATGTCAATCAGGTTGGTGAGTGGCTGGATCAGGTTCAGGGTGAAACGAAAGATGACCCTGACCAGAAAGATGATAATGGTTAATGGTAATATCACCAGCAGCCCACCAAGAATGGTGGTCAGGATAAAATGACGTGCTCTTTGTACGAAGGTCATATCGTCCGTTTTGAAGACAACGAATTAACTAACATGGATAACATAGAAAAGATTAAAAAAATGCTGCCAGGTATGACGATCTGGGTGAAATCCCGGTGTTGAATGTACAAAGCGGCTAAGGCGGGTCCCAGCCCCTGACCAAGCCAGTTGGTAATCGTCCCCAGTGCGACTTTGCTCCCGGACGGGTCTCTGCGAGCCAGCAAGCTGAAAAGATTAGGCAGGGTAATGCTGAATCCGAATTCCAGCAAGGTAATCCCGCCAAAATAGAACCATGCCTCATCCGGACGGAGATACAGCAGGACAATCGCCACCAGCATGGTCGATAAACCAAATACGATCTGTCGGGCATAGGTCATCCAGCGAGCCAGGTAAAGGACGAGAAATCCGGCGATTAAGCCAATCAGGATGCTGAAACCTATCGAGAAACCCATGAATCCGGAGGAGAGACCACTCGCTTTGCCCAGGCGTTCGGAAAAACTGAAAATCGATGAATTGGCGCATTGGAAAAACAAAAATGCAACCAGTACCCAACCGATTTTATTACCCTGCAAAATTTGCCGGTCCTTCCTGAATGCCGGGCCTTCTCCAGGGGGGAACAGTCTATGTGCAAGTCCTAAGGCGCCGGCGGTGAAGGCGACCAGTATACCGTATCCCCAAAAATAATTGCCGGCGAGCAGATGAGGATAAATCATCAACAGAATGCCACTGATAATGCTGTACCAGATGATGTAACTGGTAAATCCAAGTTCCGGGCGCTCAAGCTTTGCAAAATAACTTAAGGCCGCGGTGTATGCCAGGCCTCCAAACCAGCCGGCAGCAAGTCTGGTGACAATCAAAGGGGCCGGCGTCAACCACAACAGGCTGACCAGATGTAACAGCATCTGAACAAACAATCCGGTCATTACCAGTCCGCGCAAGCTCCATCTCTTACCTAATTGGTAGACAGACAGGCCAGAGATCATTACTCCGGTGGTGTCCGCGGCAGCAAACCATCCTAACGAAAGTTTTGAAAATCCCAGGTGGTCTCCGGTAGCACCCACCATAAAAGGAAGTACCGTAATGATGTTGATGCCGGCAGTGATGATCACGGATACAGCAGCAAGGTGTGACCAGGATTTTTGCATATTCAGCAATTGGCCGCCGAATGTACGAAGTACGTTGAGGTTCTGCGCACGCCGGGGTCAAGATTTTATGTCCTGATCCGGGAACGTTACATTATGGAATGATGGATTGCAATTGGTAGGGTATTTCAACATCTTTGAGAAGTCAAATCAACCAATCTCCTTTTCAATCCTGGATTGAAGTGAACCGTAGGATCAAATACTCCCGGGAATGCATCGACCAATCGCAAATCAGGGACTATCTTTACAGGGACCGGAAGAATAAATCAAATAATGAACACACGTATCTACATCATTTTTGTTTTTGCTTTACTCACGCAGGCAACTTTTTCCCAACAGTTGTTTGTTCGCCATAATCTCCTGGGCTATTTGCCGGAAGAGAACAAACGGGTCATTGTCATGTCCTCGCAGTCGCTATCCGAAGGCGCACTGATCTGGCGGCGCCTGACGGATCTTCGTGCTTATCCGGCTGATTTGCAGCCGTTTAACGGACAAGGGTGGGGGAGCTGGAAATATTATACGCTTGACATCAGCCGCTTGAATACGGCAGGAAGTTACGCGTTGTACAAGGGTAACACACCAATCGATACCATTCATATCGGGCCATCACTCTACGGAGAGGCCAAGGAGGCCAGTCTTGAATTTATGCGGCAACAACAGTGTGGGTACAATCCCTTCATCGGAAATTATTGCCACACCAAAGACGGCATTGCCTTTTATACCGATGGAAAGGATAGTGTTGCTATCGACGCCCGGGGTGGTTGGCACGATGCCGGAGACCAACTCAAATACATGATCACCGCTACCTTTGCCACGGCCATCATGCTTAAAGCGTATGAAGATTTCCCGGAAAACTGGAACGACGGGTATGATGAACTGGGAAATCCCGGCGCCAACGATTGGGAGGACGTCCTTGATCAGGCACGATGGGGGCTGGACTGGATCATCCGCATGCATCCCGATCCCCAAAGTCTCTATCACCAGGTGGGTGATGACCGTGACCATGTCGGATGGAAGTGGCCGCAAGACGATCCTGCCGATTATGGCTGGGGTCCAAATTCGTACCGTCCGGTTTATGCGGCCAACGGATTGCCGCAAGGACTTGGAAAATATAAAAGCCAGGCTACCGGCATTGCCAACATTGCCGGCCGGGCTGCGGCAGCTTGTGCCATAGCCAGCCGGATCTGGTGGAATAAGGATGAAGTGGTTATGGCTGCGCTGTACCTGGATGCCGCTGCACATCTGTACAACCTGGGCAAGGCCAAACCGGGATACCAGCAAGGCAACTCGTACGGTGCTCCTTACCGCTACCTTGAAAATACCTGGGCGGACGACATGGAGTGGGCAGCTGCGGAGATGTATGCCACGACCCGTGACCCTTCATTCATCGAAGAAGGAAAACAATTCGCCCGGATGATTGGGGCTCACTGTGTTCAACGCTATGATACTGCCCGGCATTATGAATTGTACCCATTTGTCAATATGGGACATGCGGCCTTGTTCCCCTGGGTTGATAAAAAATTCCAGGATACACTCAGTGGTTATTACAGAGAGAGCCTGGAGGCTACCTTGGACCGGGCGGCTCAATCTCCTTTTGGCGTTGGTCATCCTTTTATTTGGTGTTCCAACAATGTGGCCGCCGCCCTGATGATTCAGATTATTGAATACGAGCGGATGAGCAAAGACTTGCAATTTCATGATTTGTTACTTCGAACCCGGGATTGGCTCCTGGGAACAAACTGCTGGGGTTCTTCGATGATCACCGGCGTACCCTTGGATGGCGACTTTCCCCGCGACGTTCATACCAGCATCTATGCGCTCTCCAAACAAGTGGTGAAAGGAGGCTTGGTCGATGGTCCGGTCTATGCAAGCATCTTTAACCAATTGGCCGGACTGGCCCTCAACGACCGGGATGAGTATGCGGCTTTTCAGAATCCATTTGTCGTTTACCATGACGACATGGGAGATTATTCCACCAATGAACCAACCATGGATGGTACGGCGACCCTGATTTATGCATTGGCCTATTTTGC
>JAGQXC010000297.1 GCA_020436785.1 Saprospiraceae bacterium
ATCCGATTGGAGGGTCTTGCTATTGAAGTGGCTTAACATCAAACTGCCAAGAGCAAAAAGACTCGCCACATTCAGAGAGAAAAAGACCCACATTCCGGTCCGGATTTTCGGGTTGATCCGGTGCCGGTTGATCAAGCGGACAAAAAAGAGGATCAGAAATCCAAGTGGAATGGCAAAAATGAAATAGATATTCATCAACATCAAAGAACTGAGTCCTGAATTGCCCGGGAAGAAATATCCTGCGAACGGTAAGGAATAGAAAAATCCGAAGAGCATGGCTATCCAGGAAATCGCCAGGAAAATGATCAGTACGACGGCGATGATCGTAATAATGGGCCGGGCGACTTTGCCGATGAACTCAATGGCCCAGCTGACGATGCGGCTTAATACATAAAACCCTTTCTTAATGGTACCGGCGATTCCGCTTTCGTTCTCTTCGGGCTTTTTTTTTTGCTGGCAAATTGATTTCCAAATTCTACCAGAGTATCTGAAAGAGAATTTAATTCTTCCTCCACCGTCTTGGCAATGTTGGAGACATTAATGGGCTCTCCCCGCATGGCCAGCCGGTCAGCAGCTGTTTTTGCTTCAGGCATGATGGCCCAGAGAATGAGGTAAAGGGGCAGTCCCAACCCCCCGGATACCATGGCCAGGGCAAATGCAATCCGGATCCAGATTGCATCTTCGATGCCGAAGTAGGCGGCCAGACCGGAACAGACGCCTTTGATCACTTTATCGTCAGGGTTACGGTATAGCCTTCTTCCGGTGCGGTAGGTGTTTTCAGCGTTACTTTGATCTCCGGCTGGTTCACCAAACAGATCTTCTTCACCACTAAAGTCCTCCGGGCTGCCCAGTATCTTGATGGACTCTTTGATGTCCTGCAGCGTGACGATCTGACGCGATTGCAGGCGCTCCTGCAACAATTCAGCCATGCGATTTTCGATATCGGTGATGATCTCGTCGCATCCTTCCGAATGTTGGAAATGCCGGTGCAGCGTAGCCAGGTACGTACGCAGGTGGTCGTACGCATTTTCGTCAATGACGAAAGGATAGCCGCCAAGATTTATGTTATAGACTTTGTTCATGATGTGTGGTTGTTTTCTTCTATTGAATGATTTACTGCTTGTACCAATTGGGTCCAGGAGGTTCTTAAATCCTCCAGGACATCTGTACCATCGTCCGTGATGGAAAAATATTTTCGTGGGGGACCGCTGGTGGATTCTTTCCAGCTGTAGGTCAACAAACCGGAATTTTTCAGCCGGGTCAACAAGGGGTATAAGGTGCCTTCTACGACAATCAATTCCGCTTCTTTCATACGGGCGATGATATCGGATGGATAGACTTCCCCTTCATTTTTGATGATCGAAAGGATACATAGCTCCAGTACGCCTTTCTTCATTTGTGCTTTGGTGTTATCCATTTTCATAAGACAAACATAAGTCAAATTATAGTACTATGCAAAACAAAGTACCTGATTTTAACCTAGTACTATATGAACGTATTGATTTTATCGACGAACGTGCGGTTTCACCGTTAAGTGAAAAGGTGATCTTCCGGGAGTGATTTTGATTCAATATAGCGGGAAAGTGTGCATCATAAGCTAAATAACAAATATATATATATTATCAATAGTAATAATATTTTTCAAATATGGAAAAGCTTGACCCAATCTTTAATAAAGAACGCCGGTACGCATGAACGTACCGGCGTTACAGTCATCTTTGAACCATATCATCAGTTCATATCATATAGATCGCCCGATCCGGTAATGTCGTAATAGACATAGGGAAATCCCTGGTAATAAATATTTCCACTGCCTCGTATGGTGGCATCAAGTTGGTCGTACGCATAAATTTCGGCATTCCCGGATCCATGTATCGTCACGGTTGACCGGTTAGTGCTTAGATTGTAGCCATGGTAATTTCCAGAACCGTACATGCTTGTCCGCTGGGTATTGCTGAATCCTTCCAGATAAACATCTCCGCTCCCTTCCATGTCAAGACGTACTTCCCGCACATCGAGACCCAGATCCAAATTGCCGCTGCCCTGAACCGAGAGCTGTAATTGTTGCCGGCTAGTCAGGGTATTTTGACTGATGATGTCTCCACTGCCCTGCGCCGATAGGTATTGGATGGCCGGCATGGTAATATAGATCTCAGTGCGGCCACCGCCACCCCAGCCCTGCTGGTCAATAATCAGGTCCCCGCCCCGCAGGTAAAAACGGTAGTTTTGCAGGGCTTCCTCGTATCCTTCGATGATCACTTCATAATACGGCCCTTGGGTCAGGTATACATCGGCGGAGCCTTGCAGTTGGACGCCGCTGAACCCACTTACCGCAATTTGATTGGAAGTAACCGGACCAAAATCCCGGTAGCACTGGCTGAATCCCAACAGGATAAACAGTGCGATGATCGATGTAGTCAATTTGGTTTTCATGTCTTGTCGGTTTACTACTTGAAAGACGGGGTAAGGGATGTTAAAGGTTACTTACCGTCCGTTAAGGACACGTTAACAAACCGGACGGATCAGGACCATTACGTCATTTAATCTTAACTTAGAGACAATCCTCATTTCGCACATCGAACGGCAAGTTTGATTCAGGATCATCCGGTCCGCGGTTGCACTTTTTACTAATAAAAAGTCAATCAGCAACTTACGCGAAGTGATTTTTATGAACTAAATCCATACTTAAGCCGTTAAAATTTATGTATGCTTTGTAAAGCGGCATGGTTGGGAGGTAACTCAATGATTTTTCCTGCTAGGATTTTAAGTACACTCCCGGGTCAGTATGCATCCATTGACGGCCGTCTGGAAAAAGCCTTACCATTAATTACGTATTGTTAATCAAATCGATTGCTCCATATGGAAAATGACACCTATGTGCAGAAAGCGGTAAAATGGGCGGAACGAAAAGGTTTCACTAAAATCAAAGCATTACTGGAGGACTATGAAAGTCCCAAATCGTTCACCAGATCCGGTGATGATGAAGTTATTCAGCCGATAGTGACCGGTGTTCAAATGGGCACCAAGCATTACATCGAGTTGGGTATAAAAACCGATAAGCCAAATCGACTCATTTCCAAATGGAAATTGATCGAAATGTTATCACAGCGCGGAGAAGGCAAGTTTTACGTCCTGGTTCCTTATGGGCATAAAGCGTTTGTTGACCGGATCCTGAAAGATCATAATATCCATGCGGTCACCGTATCCATTTAATTTGATTCCTTGATTTTTAAAACAGCTTTATATAAATGAAGAAGTTCAAATATCGTTTGGGCGAGGGTAAGTACTATTTTAATATCGTATCTGGTATGCAAACCATCCTGGTTTCCCGTAAAGAGAAAGCAGCTGCTATAGGCGCCTACAAAAAATATTTATCGGTTGGCAAAACCTGTGAATGGCTGGGGAAATGGAATGGTAAGGAATTTACCGAATCCAACATGCCAGCGACCGCAGGCAAGTCCTGATCCCATGAGAATGGGACTAAATTAGGAATTTGCCGTTTTCGTAGATTAATTTGCCGTCAGCTAAGATCTGACCTTGTTGACGCATGTCCGTAATCATGTCTAGATGAATGGCGGATTGGTTTTTGCCGCCACACTGATAGTACGATTGTCCGACGGCCATGTGGATGCTTCCGCCGATCTTTTCATCAAACAGAATATTTCTTGTTGGTCGTTGTATGTTGTAATTGGTGCCAATCGCAACCTCACCAAATCGTCGTGCTCCTTCAATGGAAAATACCTGATCCAGTATCTCCTGACCGGCTTCTGCCTCCCATTGTTCTACCCATCCATCCTTGATCCATAAGGTTATCCCCTGTACCGGATGACCCAGGTATACCGAGGGATAACTGAAATAGACCTTGCCATTTACGCTGTCCTCAATCGGTGCGGAGAATACCTCGCCGGAAGGCATATTGGCCCGCCCATCCGAATTCATCCACAAGCGTCCAGCCACGGAAAAGGTAACATCGGTCCCCGGACCTACGTATTGGATGTGCTTACAATCATTGAGGTATTCGACCACATGCTGCTGTGATTCCCTCACCGCCAACCAGCTTTTCCCGGGGTCGTCATCATGTAGCCGGCAGGCATTAAAAACAAATTCACGGTATTGACTCAACGTCATATCCGCTTCCTGTGCGGCTGCCTGGGTTGGGTATTGACAAAGTGTCCGCCGCATCGACCCGGAACCGGTTCGAGAGAAATAAAGTTCGTTAAGCGGTGCCGTTGCTACTTTGCGCATCTGTAGCTTGTCTTTTTCCTCGACGCGTTCGTCCCTCAGGTTGTAGGGAGCCCGGATAACCAGGTAGGCGTCGAAATGTTTGATGGCATGGGCATATCCCGGATCAATCCATTGCAGCTGGTCGGCATTGGCTTCCGCATAAAAAATGTTGTCTTTCTCCGGAAAATCCATGTCGATGATCAGGTTGGCTCCTAACTTCAGCCCTTCCCGCCAGATTTCCCGCAGTAGCGGTTCAGCCAGCATGCTGCTCCGTACATAGACCTGGTCTCCAGCCCTAAGATCTAGACAATATTGGGTCAATAGTTGGGCATAGCGGTTTTCCATGGTTTGCATTCCAAGCATATATTTAAGGCACTACCATTGTTTGGAAGTATACGGATAACGAATCTGGTACAGATTTTTTACCCGCTGCAGGACCGTATCCCGTAATGCTTCCAGGTTTTCACCCGTTTTAGCCGACACCAGCAATATTTCTTTTTCATAGCGATTGTTTAGCCGCTGCAGCAGGTCTTCTTCCAGTTCCCGCTTGGTATCCGCATCAAGGTAATCGTCGTAATATTGCTCCCGGTAGAGATCAATTTTATTGAATACCAGCATCATCGGTTTGTCCTGAACACCCATCTCGGTGAGCGTCTGCTGCACGGTAGCGATGTGGTCTTCATACTGCGGATGGGAAATGTCGATCACATGAATCAGCAGATCGCTCTCTCTTACTTCATCCAGGGTAGATTTAAAGCTCTCTACCAGGTGGTGGGGCAGCTTCCGGATAAATCCAACGGTGTCCGAGAGTAAAAATGGGGTCTGTTCCAGCACCACCTTTCGAACGGTCGTGTCGAGGGTGGCAAAGAGTTTGTTTTCAGCAAAAACTTCGGACTTGCTCAGGACATTCATCAACGTGGATTTCCCAACATTGGTGTAACCGACCAATGCGACACGAATCAATTCTCCCCGGTTCTTGCGCTGGGTTTGATTTTGCCGGTCAATGGTCTCCAGTTTTTTCTTCAGGTAACTGATTTTGTCCCGGATGATCCGGCGGTCGGTCTCGATTTCCTGTTCACCGGGACCTCGCATACCGATACCACCACGTTGCCGTTCCAGGTGGGTCCACAGGCCCCGGAGCCGGGGTAATAAGTATTGCATTTGGGCCAGTTCCACCTGTGTTTTGGCCTGGGCTGTCTGCGCTCGCAAGGCAAAGATATCAAGGATCAGTGAGGAGCGGTCGACGATCTTTCGTTTCAACTGTTCTTCGATGATCTGGGTCTGTTTGCCGGTTAAGTCATCGTCAAAAATGACCAGATCAATGTCGTGGGTTTCAATGTAATGTTGAATTTCTTCCAGTTTGCCTTTGCGGATATAGGTTCGTGAATCCGGGTGATCCAGGTTCTGGGTAAACCGTTTGATGGTGGTCGCTCCGGCCGTTTGGGCGAGGAATTCCAGTTCATCCAGGTATTCCTGAATTTTTTGTTCGGTTTGTTCGCCGTGAATGACTCCTACCAGAATCGCCTGCTCTGGCGCGGTTTGGAGATTTTTAGTGGTGGATTCTCCAATGTTCCAATTGTTTTTCATAAAGGGACGCGTTCATAAGAAGCCGGAACCTGGAAATAGACCGGCTTGGGTCGATTGATCTTCCAATCGTTGATTTCCAGATCAAAGGTATATTTTTCTTCAGGGGTATCCACGTGATAGTGCCTTAACCATGGAATATCCGGTCCCAGACCCGGGTTGGTGAAGCGGTCCTGATGAATGGAGATGGCTTCACCCGAAGCGACGGAAAACTCCATATGCGGGATGTCCTGATTCGGCCAGGACAACTGGACCAGGTATTGCAAGGGATCCGGCGACATGGGTTTTAAGCCCTGGATGGAGATGGAATCCCGTTTGATTGTCAGCAGAGGTCGCTCCGGAGAGGAAAGGTCGGGACACTGCCCGAGCAGCAAGCGTTGAAATCCATTGTAATCGACCGGTAATTTTTGCTTCCTCAGCCAATCCCTGGTCGAACCGTAGACATATTCATTGTTAAGATTATCCAGCAATTTAAAGCTGTCCGGAGTAATCAGGATGCGGTGGGTTTCTATGATCTTGGTGACCCGGATCCATAACGCGGAATCCCTGACCCAATACCAGTGCAGCCGGACACCGATGCTTAAGTCGGGGACGTCAATGTCCAGTTTGCTTTTAGCTTCCAGGTGATCGGGAAGTAACGGAGTCTGCTGTAGGGTTTCCCACGCAGACATGATCCGGCGTTCATCAGCCGTAGATACTACGATGGCTTTGTTGGCTTTTTTGTTGCAATTCCATCCAAAGGCGATCACACAACTGAGCAGGAGCCAGAGGAGGACAGGTACTTTCATTGGTCTGATCATTCCACAAGTTGTCGGCTGCTTATCTTTTGCTGTAATTCTGCGGTGCGGTCTGTCGGTCGTTCCAGGGCCTGCTGCCAGAGCTGAACCGCATGATCGACCTGTCCCAGTTGAAAGGCAATATCACCGGCAAGTTCCCGGTTGTGGGCATCGAGGCCGGCAGGACCGGCCAACAAGGTCTCCATGATCTGGCTCGCACGGGTAAAGTCTTTCATTTTGTAGGCCAGATAGGCTTGATTTTCACGGAAGGGCAGGTAGTCCGGATGTTGGGAGTTCATTTCCCGGACCAGTTCCTGGGCTTTGCTTTGCATGGCGGGATCCCCGGCCAGTAAATTCAGGTATTCGTGCCATACCGACAATGCCTGAGGTACTTCCTGCAGCAATTGATCATATGCCGTCAAGGCTTTGGCATGATCACCACTCATCTGATCTGCCAGAGCGCCTGCGGCGCGGATGGCCACCTGCAATGGGCTGGTTTGTCCGGCCATCAGCGTAGCATCCTGCAGATTCATCCTGGCGTCCCGGATTTGCATGGTATGAATTTGAGCCATGGCCAGTGCATAATACAGCAATGCCTGGTTTGGAAAATAATCCATGCCTTTTGGAGCATATTCAAGCACTTGCTGATATTGAAAATGGTCGAGCAGCAAAGGAAGGCTCTGTTCCCAGACGCTCCATACATTGGGTTGTAAATCCAGAGCGCTCAGGTAGTGCGGTATGGCTTCAGCCGAAAGGTCGTTAGCCAGGTAAATATCGCCGAGTAAAGCCTGAATTTTGGCCTCCCCGGGATGGGCCTGGTCCAGTTCGTTTCCGGCATCAATCAACGCTTGCCCGAGACCGTCCTCCGGTTGACGCATTTGTTTATCCAGGTAAGGTATCAGTTCCTTGATCTTATCATTCAAGGGGACCTGAGGATTGGACAGGACACCCCGAATGGAACGCAGGTATTGGTCGTCGGCTCCATCGGCTCGTAAACGCTGGGACATGGCCAGATTGGCTTGCGCATTGTCAGGGTCGATGGCCAGGATTTGTTGATACACGTCCATGGCTTTGTCCTTCTTGTTGACCTGGAGGTAGTGGGAGGCAAGTAAAAGCCGGAATCGTGGCTCCTGGGGGTAGGCATCGATCAGTTTCGTCAATTCATTTTCTGCCCGGGCAGTCTTGTTAAGTCGAATGTAAAGCTCATATTTCTGCTTAATGATGGATTCATGCACCCCAACCATTTGTTCCAGGCGATCCAGGACGGCAATGGCATCTTCCAGCTTGCCGGTCTGGGCCAGGTCGAACGACCAAACTTCATAATCGTCCTCAAAGAGTTCACCGGCTGAAGCCATTTTCTCATAGATACCGGCGGCGGCGGCATAGACTTCTTTTTGTTCATACTGACGGGCCAGGAGCAATTGGTAATACGAATTGTCCGGGTCCCATTGGGTGGCTTTTTGCGCCCACTCGAACGCCTTGGTATGGTCCTCTTGCTGGGCATATATTTTCGCAAGCTGGTAGGCGGCGGCGGCATTTCTGGGGTCTTTGGCCAGGATTTCGTTAAATCGGTTGATGGCTTTGTCCGGATTTCCCAGAATAACCTGTTGCATGGCATCGATAAAGAGGCTCTCCAGGTTAACGGTGGCTTCATCCGTTGATCCTGCCTGGGCCTGAAGGGGACTCGTCAAAGCACCCCAGCCCATGAAAAAGCTACTGAACAAAAAGAGGCGAAATGAATGCATGGAAACCGGCATACCGATCATTTACGTTAAGGACGAAAAATAAAGGAAAAAGTTGCCTTCCCCGGCCGGATACTCCTTAAAATCCGGGATGAAACGTCATTCTACCAACGTAATTTTCAACATATTCGTTCGGGCTCGTTTGCCCAAAGGCATGGACCCTGTATTGACCACCAGGTCTCCCGGTTTCAACAGTTGGTGTACTTTTAAAATTTCCACCACATCGGCAATGGTTTCGTCGGTCGTTGTAAATCGGTCGTAAAAGAAGGTACGGACTCCCCACACCAGACTGAGGGTTCCCAACATGTGTCGCCGATCTGAAAAGATGTAAATGGCATTGGGAGGTCGGTAACCGGCCATCCGGAAGGCGGTGTAACCGGACACGGTCATGCCGATGAGTGCTTTAGCGCCAACGAATTCAGCCGTTTTGACCGCCTGGTAGCAAATCACATCGGAAAAGAAGGTATTAGACTTGCGGGAAGGCTTGGATTTTTTCTCTTTAAAATGGAAGTGAGACTCGGCTTCGTCAATGATGGTGGACATGGCTTCAACCACTTTGACCGGATGGTCACCCACCGACGTTTCACCACTCAGCATGACCGCATCCGCACCATCGAGTACGGCGTTGGCCACATCGGTGATCTCTGCCCGGGTGGGACTGGGATTGTGGATCATCGATTCCATCATCTGGGTGGCTACGATGCAGGGACGCCCTTGTTGCAGGCACTTGGCAGTAATGTCTTTTTGAATCAAGGGTAAACGTTCCATGGGAACTTCCACACCCAGGTCTCCGCGGGCAACCATAATTCCATCAGACTTGGCGATGATCTTATCGATGTTTTTGACGGCTTCCGGCTTCTCGATTTTGGCGATAATCTTTGCCGGATGATCGTGTTCGCGGATGATGTTACGCAGATGTTTGATGTCTTCGGCGGAACGGACAAAGGAAAGGGCGATCCAATTGACCGGCTGGGTCAGCATAAACATCAGATCCTCATAATCCTTCTCGGTGATCGACGGGAGGGAAATATGGGTGTCGGGCAGGTTGACGCCTTTATTGGATTTCAGTACGCCTCCAAACTCCACCTTGAGTTTTACTTCGTCTTTTCTGTTGGTTTCATGAACGGTAAAAATCAATTTACCGTCATCGATCAGGACTTTTTCTCCGACCACCACATCCTGAGCAAATTGTTCATAGCTCATGTACACCCGATCGCGATTGCCGATGCACTTGGTATTGGTGAAAGTGATGATGTCCCCGGCTTCCAGGTTTATTCCTTCACCTTCCACTTTGCCTACACGCAGTTTGGGACCCTGAAGGTCGGCAAGAATCCCGAGATGAAACCGGTGTTCTTCATTGATGCGAATGATGTGCTGGATGACTTCCTGGTGCGCTTCATGAGCGCCATGACTGAAGTTTAGCCGGAACACATCAACGCCCGCTTTGGCCAGGGCCAACAGCATATCATAATCCTGTGATGCGGGCCCAACAGTTGCAACTATTTTCGTATTTTGGAACTTCATACCTTTTCCTGCGGTTATTTCGACTTCTCTGTTGCTCAAGAACGGCAAATTTAAGAAAAGGTTAGCGTACTTGATGGGACGGTGGAAGGATTAATCTAAATTGGTCGACCAGAACAAATCCAAAGAGGTTTGGTGATGCATAAAAAAAGCCGGATTTCTTTGTGATTCACTGGGGTTATCATTTATTTTGCGGAAAATTTTAAAAATAACCAATTATGTCTAGCATCGAAGAAAAAGTAAAGAAGATCATCGTGGACAAATTAGGCGTCGACGAGTCTGAAGTTACGCCGGAGGCAAGTTTTACCAATGACCTTGGCGCAGATTCACTAGATACGGTTGAACTTATCATGGAATTCGAAAAAGAATTTGATATTTCTATACCGGACGAGCAAGCTGAAAATATACAAACGGTAGGACAAGCAGTAAGCTATCTGGAATCTCAGATGCAGTCCTGATTTGAAGCTGTAAATCAGCTGATTATAAAAAATCCATAAATGAGATCCCTTCTTGTTTATGGATTTTTTTATCGCATTAAGCAGGTAATTTACTTACTTTGCGAATGCTTAAGTAATCCTTACGGTCTATGAAACGAGTCGTTGTAACGGGTATCGGAGCGTTAACCCCAATAGGCAATTCCGTCGATGCCTACCTGCAAGCCTTGCAAAAAGGGGTATCCGGATCCAATCCGATCACACGCTTTAATGCAGCAGCTTTCAAAACACGCTTTGCCTGTGAATTGAAGGATCTGGACATCACGACCGTATTGGACAAAAAGGATGTGCGAAAACTGGACCTCTTCGCCCAATACGCGCTCTACACCACCCAGGAGGCAGTTGCCATGAGCGGATTATCCGAAGACATCCTAGCAACCGACCGGACCGGGGTTATCTGGGGTTCAGGCATTGGTGGTCTCCGTTCTCTGGAAGCCGAGATCGAAGCATACGCCGATGGCGGGCGAGTGCCCAGACACAGTCCATTCCTGATACCGAAAATGATCGCTGATATTGCTGCCGGGCATATTTCCATTCGCTATGGTTGCCTGGGGATCAATTATGCCACGGTATCCGCCTGCGCCTCTGCCAATCATGCCATCATCAATGCCTTTGATTACATCCGCCTCGGCAAAGCCGACGTATTCATCACCGGTGGATCGGAAGCAGCCATTACCGAGACGGGCATGGGTGGCTTCAGCAATATGAAAGCGCTTTCGGAGCGCAACGACGATTACCTGACGGCATCCCGGCCCTTTGATGCTGACCGCGACGGCTTTGTACTCGGTGAAGGATCCGGTACGCTGATCCTGGAAGATTATGAACACGCACGGCGACGCGGAGCTCCTATCCTGGCTGAAATCATCGGAACCGGAGCTACGGCCGATGCCTATCACATCACCGCACCACATCCGGAAGGTCGCGGGGCCTCCATCGTCATGCGCACCGCACTGAAAGAGGCCGGATTGAATACCTCGGACGTGGATTACATCAATGTGCACGGAACCTCCACCCCTTTGGGAGATGTGGCCGAATTGCGTGCCATCCAGCATGTTTTTGGTGAGGATGCCTATCGCTTGAACATCAGTTCAACCAAATCCATGACGGGCCATCTGCTCGGTGCATCCGGCGCCATTGAAGCGATCGCAGGTATCCTGGCCATGAAGCACGATTTTGTTCCACCCACCATCAATCATTTTACACCGGACCCTGAGATCGATCCTAAATTGAACCTGACCCTCAATCAAGCCCAGGAACGCCACCTGGACATCATCCTTAGTAACACCTTTGGTTTTGGTGGTCATAACTCATCGATCGTATTGAAACGGGTATGATTAGTCGGTTTAAAAAATTATACAACTACTACTTCAGCACCGATAAATATTTTGTACAACGGCTGGACTCATTGGTCAACTATGTCCCGCTCAATCCCCACCTTTTCAAACTTGCCTTTTTTCATAAGTCAAGCCTGAATGAGAACAAAAACCGGATGGATAGCAATGAGCGGCTGGAATTTCTGGGGGATGCTGTTTTGAGCTCGGTGGTCGCCGAGTACCTTTTTAAGAAATATCCCAACAGTGACGAAGGATTTCTGACCAAGATGCGCTCGAAAATTGTCAAGCGCAAGACCCTCAATAGCCTGGCCGACCAGATTGGCATCGATGTTTTACTGAAGGAATTTAACCAGACTCAACTGACGAATTCGATGCTGGGCAATGCCCTGGAAGCATTTATCGGAGCCATGTACATCGAAAGCGGATACCGCCGTACCCGGAACTACATCATCCACAAGCTCCTGCGGGAATACCTCAATATCCATGCGTTGGAAAACAAGGACGACAACTTCAAATCACAACTTCTGGAATGGTGCCAGAAACATGGGAAAGAAGTCAGCTATTCGGTTCTGAACAAATACCGGATGGATAACCGGGACCGCTTTCGTGTCGCTGTCCTGATCAACGGAGAAGAGATTGCTACGGCTGAGGATTTTAACAAAAAAAGCGCCGAACAATCGGCTTCAAGCATTGCCATCACCCATTTGGGTATTGCTGAAGAAATGGATGACGACGACGATTAACTGTTGCAGCTTTCTGTACAGTTTGATATTTTCGGCGAATTGTTTGCAGATCAACGGTAGAATAAGCTTGTAAGTCGTGGACTATTCATTCATTATCTCGATTGCGACCTCCGTCATTTCATTGATGGTGGCCCTGGCATCAGTAATCATTATGTACCGGTCCGTTAAAATCAGTCAGCAGGGCCTGGAAAAGACACTGGAAGAAATGGAAGATTTTACCATTTCGGAAAATCTGGAAATTCATGTGGAAGTCGTAAACGCCATTCGCCATCACCAATCACTCCTTCCGGCCAATATTCATGATCCGGATTTTGCCATGACGGAAGAAGTCAGCCGGAGGATCCGCATGTTTTGGTTTGCCATATTTGACGAGTGGTTTGTTTGTCGTACCGAAGGGAAATTCATGACGGACTATTGGGATAAATATTATAAATACGGACTTTATCCGGTCATGAAACGCCCGGTATTTACCCAGGCCATCAAAAAAATGATTGAAATTGATCAGATTACCTTCCTGGGCCAGGTCGAATTCTTCGCTCCGGCACTCAATGAAATTTACCGGAAGATCCACGGTGTGGACCTCATCGATACCGGTAAGATCGAATTTAAGCTCAATCCTTAAATACCGGGCGCCTACAACCTTCGCGAAGATTTAACCAATGTCGAAATCCAAAAAGAAAAAATCTCCCCAAAAAACCGTTTCAGCAAACGCCGGGTCCTCAGGCAAATATCCATGGGTTTTACCGGTTTGTGTGATCCTGATCGTGGTTGCGGTGATGATTCTGCGGATCATGTATTTGCCGATGGCTTTTGACCGGGATGAAGGGTCCTATCTTTATTTTGGAAAGATGCTGCTGCAAGGTGGGACTCCCTATGTTGATTTTTATGAGATTAAACCACCGGGTATCTTTTACAGTTATGCCCTGATTGTTGCCTTATTCGGCACCTCCGTTTACGGAGCCCATCTCGCCCTCCTGATCATTAAAATACTTAGCGCCGGGTTTATTTATTTGATTGGTAAAAAATATTTAAACCCATCCTTTGCCTGGATCGCAGTAGCGTGTTATGTGCTTTTCAGCCTAAACCCGTTTCTCCAGGACCTGGCACTGGTTTCCGAACATTTAACGGTGTTATGCCTGCTTGGCGGCATATGGTCTTTACACCGTGCGGTGGACCGGAATGCCTGGATATGGTGGGCCCTGAGTGGGTTTTTACTTGCCTGGGGCGTCCTGATCAAACAAACCGGAATATTTTATTATCTGCCGGTAATGGCAATCGTTGTTGGGGAAATGCGTGCACGGAATCAGCAATTTCCTTTTGGAGGCATCGCCTGGTTGTTGGGAACATCCCTGGTTACCGGATTGCTGGTACTTGGTGTCATGGGGCTCCAGGGAAGCATTCCTCAAGCTTACCATTGGTTGGTAGAGCGTCCACTGGCCTACGGGGAGGTGCTGGGAAGTCAGCAAAAACAGGACCTGTGGCGGCATTTCTGGCTGATGGCCTCCCGGGTGTTGATTGGCGCCGGCGTCGCCAGTATGACGGGATTGCTGTTGGCCTGGACCATCAAGGAACGCCGGTATCCATTTTACCTCTTGCTGTTAACCCTGGCAGCTGGAATCAATCTTTTGCTGGGAGGTAGGTACTATGGTCATTATGCGTTAAATCTGCTGCCATTTGCGGCTTTGTGGTCTGCGTATGGGATTGAAGTCCTGGCCGCAAGGATAGCAAGGAAAAAAGCGTTGAAACGGTGGTTAGAGGTCGGTTTACTTTTCCTGCTGACAGCGGTCACCCTGGCGCAAGCATTCCCCATCTATTTTCCGGTGGACCCGGAACTGATGGTACGACGAGTCTACGGCTTGAACCCCTTCGATGAAATGTACCGTTTGGGCCAGTATGTGAACCGGCAAAAGGCGCCGGATGACCAGGTTTTAGTCCTGGGTTCTGAGCCCCAGGGGTATCTATATACCCAGGTATCAGCACCAACCCGGCATATTTTTCCTGCATTCATTTCCAACGATCAGCCCGAAAATCTGCGCTACCAGCAAGAGGCGATTGACGATATGAATAAATCCCAGCCTAAATACATATTTCTGGTCATTAATCCTTACTCCTGGCTGTTCAAGGAGGATGCTTCAAAAGGTCGTGATTACTTCAATGCTGGCTTTTATTTTGTTCAGAATCGCTACCGGAAGATTGCGGTTGCCGAAACATTTCCGGACCGGCCTTCGCAATATTATTACGGAACGGATGCGGAACAACATGCGGCCCAGTCCAACCATTACATTGAAGTCTATGAGCGCAGGTAAGCCCTATCTGATAAATTTTTCAAGTCATGGTTCCGGCGAGGAGGGATTTTTATATGTCGCCGCTCAACCGATTGTGCCATTTTCCAT
Source organism: Saprospiraceae bacterium (assembly GCA_020436785.1). Taxonomy (GTDB): domain Bacteria; phylum Bacteroidota; class Bacteroidia; order Chitinophagales; family Saprospiraceae; genus JAGQXC01. Next base: position 14,812 of record JAGQXC010000297.1, read on the forward strand.
CCACCGGAGTTTCTGGACGGTTGGCACGCCCATCGGAGTGATGCGCGGTGGTCATGCTCATTTTGAAACCGAAATGGTGCTGATCGCTATCCAGGGCACCATCCGTCTGGAGTGCGAAACCCGCGAAGGCCTGCAAAGCTCCTACGTCCTTGATCGGCCGGATCAGGGCATTTATCTTCCCAGACTATGCTGGCATACGATGCATTATAGCCGGGATGCCATTCAATTGGCATTGGCATCGACCGATTACCGGGAAGCGGATTACATTCGTGATTACGAGGTCTATACGCAATTAGCCAGGCATTAAATACCCGGTCATTACTCGAGATTAATGGAACTAACCTTCCGTAAGATCACCGGCCAATTCACGCGGATGCTAATCTCTACCCGGTTGTTCAACGCCCGTCCGGCAGGAGTTTCGTTGGATACTCGTGGTTGTGAAGCGCCAACCCCGGTGGCCTCCAGTTGGTTATCGGGCAGACCACCTTCCTGGGCAAGAAATCGGGTGACGGTTGCTGCCCGCAACACACTGAGATTAAGATTATCCACACTGCGCTGTTTGCTGGCTGCCTCCGGGTCGGTATGTCCGGTGATGGTCATCGGCAGGGTAGGGTACTGCTGCATGATTTTACTCAATTGCTGCAATACCGTACCTGCACGACCGGAGATGCTTTCGTTTGCTCCAAACAAATAGGAAGCATACAGGATCATTTTGATTTGATAGGCTTCCTTCTTGATCTCCAGTTCACTGTCTTTGGCATTTTTGAATTGATCCAGCAGTAGACTCAGGATGGTTTCCAGTTGCATTTGGTCAGCCTGGTAGATCTCTCCAATTTCACTGAGTTGTGCGTCTTTTTGGGCCAGAATCTCATTCTGTTCGCTGAGTTCCTGGTAGAGCGTTTCCCGGATAGACTCCGCCTGACTGGAAACGGAGCCCAGTTTGGCATTCAGGTCGTTGTTCTTTTTTTCAAGCAGGATGTTCTCGGCGACGATCTGATTGAAGGACGAGTTGGATTTGATCAGTTCATCACGGGTATCTTCATATTGCTGCTTGAACCGGCTGTTTTCCACCAGGGTCTGCTTTAACTCGTCCCGAAGGGATTGTTCGGTCTGAGTACTTGCAGATTGCAGTTCCGTGAATTTCTTTTTGCTGACACAGGCCATGCCCATCACGCAAACCAGCAGGATTAACCCTATTCTCATTAGCTGCGGCTTGGTTTTAATTCAGTTGGAAAATGGACGACCCCAACAATCCTTTATCGGAATAGAGGGACGCAATGTAATACCCTGATTTGAGCTTCTCTTCCAGTTCATAGGTGAATTCCAGGTGCTGGCTCGGTCCAATATTTACTTTTTTAGTATCCTGGGCTTCAATGACTAATGTCCGTGCATCGCTTCCGACCCGCACTTTATTGCCGGGACCAACAGGTAGACCGTCCGCATTGGTGATGTAGAGGTAAATGTTCTGTGGCCCCAGAAATTCTTCCGGCACATCGACCAGGTCGAAAGCAACATTGATCTTACGCACCTTACGGGATTTTAATGTGGTTTTGTCGTTGTTTTTCACGAAATCCACCGACATCGAACTGGCTTTGAAGGCCAAATTGGCCAATTCCGATGCCCGTTGCTTCATCAATTGATTGGCTTGCTGCAGATCACCTACCTGACCTTTGAGGTCATTGGTCTCTACCTCATAGGCGGCCACCTGAGCCTGTAATTCCTGATTCTGATCCATCAGCGAATCATTCTGCATCCGCAATTGGGTAATCTGAGCGTCCAGATCCGATTTGGCCGTTTGAAGACCGGCTATCTCGGCACGGAGGGATTTGGCATCGTTGGCGGCTTTGCGGGTAATGCGGTTGATCTGCTGATCTTTGGAAGCCAACAGTTCTTTGGCATTTTCCAATGAACCATTCAGCGAGTCATTGGCAATCGCAACGGCCGTGTAGGCAGTGTTCATGCTGTCCAGATCCATGAGCAACTTATCCCGTACGGTAACCAGAGAATCCAATTCCTGATCCTGGGTGTCGATCATTTTTGATTTATTCGAGCCTGACCAGGCCAGCCAGATCACGGCAATTAAGGAAAGGGCCAGCAAGGCGCCTAGAATAATTGCTAAAGTTTTATAGTTTTTTTGCTCTTCCATGGCAATTTGATTTTAACCGGTTGAAATTGAAGTTTAATAAAGATATAAATATTATTAATATATATAATATTAATTTAATGTTCTCGGAATGGTTTTCCCTTCATACGCCAGGTATCCCTTCCGTATTGCTTCCAGTCCCAAGATTATTCATTTCAACAAGGAAAACCCGGTACGGTGTTCCATGGAGGCGTGAATACGCTTCCGGATGATTATCTTGGCGACATGACACAGGACTTCATTAACCATGCGGGGTCACCGGAATTTTCAATTATCCGTTATCAAAAGGAAGCTGCCGCCGTTTGGGATGATTTTGTCCTTCGGGCTAAAAACGGACACTTCCAGTTTTTCAGAAAGTACATGGAATATCATCAGGATCGTTTTCCGGACGAGTCCTTGATGATGTACCGCAAACAGAAATTGGTCGCGCTCCTGCCAGGTCACCGGGACAATGACGTGTACCGTTCTCACGGTGGGCTTAGTTTCGGCGGATTTATACTAGATCCGGCTTTTTCCTTGAACTGGATCCTGCCGGTCTTTGAAACACTGGCAGAATGGTTAAAGCAACAAGGTTATAACCGGTTGATCTACAAGACCGTGCCGGCACTGTATCACCGGCAGCCTGCTGAAGAGGACCGCTGGGCTCTATATCGGCTGGATGCAAAATGGCATTATCGCAATACCAGTCTGACCATCGACCAGCGACAAGACCACTTTTGGCGTACCAATCGCAAGCGGGCGCTCAGTAAATCGGTTTCATCCGGACTGAACTGGCAGGAAGACCGTGATCCGGGTCGTTTTTATCCAATCCTGGCCGAGAAACTTGACACCAAATACCGGCGATCACCGGTCCACCGTTCCGAAGAGTTGCAGTATTTGATGGAAACCTTTCCCCGGTACATTCGCCTGCATGTAGCTTGCTGCCAGCAAGAAGTCGTTGCCGGAGTACTGGTCTATAACTTTCAGGGAGTGGCCCATGCCC
>JAGQXC010000298.1 GCA_020436785.1 Saprospiraceae bacterium
ACCTCGGAGACGATGGCTCGTTCTTCCTGCAACAACGCATTCAGCAAGGTGGACTTGCCGGCATTCGGCCGGCCGGCAATGACGGTATTGACCCCTTGTTTGATGGCATTACCCAGCCGGAACGATTCCAGTAAGGTGGCGATCAGTTTCTGGATCTTCAGGATCAACTTGCGCAACGATTCCCGGTCTGCAAACTCCACATCCTCTTCGGTAAAGTCCAGCTCCAGTTCGATCAGCGCTGCAAAATCAATCAGTTCCTGGCGCAGCTTTTTGATCTCGTTAGAAATGCCCCCGCGCATCTGCTGCATGGCGACCGCATGTGAGGAGGCATTGTCGGAAGCGATCAGATCGGCAACGGACTCTGCTTGCGTGAGATCCATGCGTCCGTTCAGAAAGGCCCTTAAAGTGAATTCTCCGGGATCGGCTGGCCGGGCACCTTTGCGCAAACAAAGATCCAGGACTTCCTGGAGGATGTAGCTGCTCCCATGACACGAGATCTCAATGACGTCCTCACCGGTATAGGATTTTGGTCCTTTGAATAAAAAGGTGAGGGCTTCATCCAGCGTCTGTCCTTCTTCGTTGCGGATCTCACCCAGGTGAATGGTGTGGCTGGCTGCTTCCACCAGATCCACCCCGTAAAAGATGTCATTGACGATGCGAAAAGCATCCGGACCGCTCAGGCGGATGATGCCGAGGGCTCCCACTCCCGGAGGGGTGGCAATGGCTGCGATCGTATCTGAAATCGTGTTTACGTGCTTAGGTTTTTGCGTGTTTACGAAAATTAGTACCTGTAAGCCTAATGTGAGGTACTGATAGATGCTTTCAGCGCTTTATGCTAAATCATTCAACCTTCAACCTTGTCAAAACCAAACCCACTCCTCAATCCCCTCCGAGGAGGGGATTTCCCTCATTCAATATTCATCATTGAGGCCACTCCGGAACTACCAATTTCAACATACTGATTGTCATTTCGTACCGCAGAACGGTATCGAGAACTGAAGACGAGGAATGAGATGAAACGGAGAAATCCAAATTAGATTGATTATTAATATATTATAATTTTTCAAATAGATCTCTCCGCTCGTCGCTTTAGGGCGACTCGGTCGAGATGACAGTTGGTTTTTTGCATTTCCGGAGTGCACTCAAAATTCAGCCTTCAAACCTGTCAAAACTAAACCCACACCTACTCTTCGACTCCGCTCAGGGTGACAGCTGGGAAAAAGTTTGAATCATTTAACCTTCAACACTCAACATTCAACCATTTTATTAAGGTTTCACCAGCAACGCCGAGGCTTTGCCAATCTGCATGCTGTAACCTTCCATCAGATTGCCCAGAATGCCGATCTGTTCCTGTGCTTCATCAAAATGACGCTCCTCGATGGCTTCACGGACGCCCGGCAGCGTCTTGACGCCGTACCCGGTGTAGAATCCCGGTGCATACACGAAATGACGGAACCAGGGCCGGCGGGGCAACCCTTCCTCACGGGTGAATGACTGTTCAATGTGCATGAGAATCTGATTCAGACGGTGCATCGACTCGAGGTCTGGCATGCGTTGTTTGGTAGCCTGGTCGTAGGCCTGGGCTTCCTTCTGGATGGCGGCCAACCCATTTTCCAACGGGGCAAAATTCAGATAGGGAACATCCGGTTTGATGTCCGGTATGGCCATCGGTTCGTTGGGGTTGTTCACCGCTTCGTAAACGCCATCGCGGATAAAGCGGTTTTCTTTGGCAGTGGATTCCCGCAGGTTGTCGGTTAACTTCTGGACCTCATCCACATATTTCTCCAGGGTCTTGGCCATATGGGTAAATTCAAAAGGCAAGACTTCGGCATCCGCCAGGCGTAGGGTCGTCCGGCCGACGACCTTGACCAGTGTCGCCCCATAAGCAAAATCCGGGTCCTTGAATCGTTTGTAGTGGGTATAGGAATCGTACATGGTGTGGTATTCCCCGCCATTGCCTTCGCCACCAAATCCGAGGTTCAGACTGGCGATACCCAGGTGCTGGAAAAAGGAAGAATAATCCGATCCCGAACCCAATGCCGATAAGGTGAATCCATCTGCTGATGGCATATTCCGGAACTTCTCCAGGGCCTTGCGGCGCTCATAGACGGTGATTCCCTTCTTGGGATCCTGTACCAGCCGGGGTATCTGATCAAAGAACTTCTCCAGAGTGTGGGAGCCGCCGGCAAAAAGGTAGCCACGACTGGTGCCGTCGGTATTGATGTAGGCCACCGCTTTTTTGACCAGGTCGTCGGCATAGGTTTCCACCCATTCGGTGGAGCCGAGCAATCCGGGTTCCTCGCCGCCCCAGGCGCAGTATACGATGGTCCGTTTGGGTTGCCATCCCGTTTTGGCCAATTCGCTGACCACCCGGGCTTCTTCCATCACGGTGACCATGCCGCTGATCGGGTCAGCCGCACCGTGAACCCAGGCATCGTGATGATTGCCGCGAATCACCCACTCATCGGGATAGGTTGATCCTTTCATCTTGGCGATTACATCGTGGACCGGACGCATGTCCCAGTTGAACTCCAGTTTCAGGTGCACTTTGGCTGGGCCGGGACCGATGTGGTAGGTGATGGGCAGGGCTCCCCGCCAGGAATCCGGTGCCACCGGTCCCTGCAAAGCTTGCAACAGAGGCAATGCATCGCTGTAGGAGATGGGCAGGACAGGAATTTTGGTCAGGGACGGGGACTCGTCCAGGTCGAGGCGCTTGGCGTCATCGGTGGCTCCATACCCGGGTGTCAGCGGGTCGCCGGGGCTGAGAGGCAGGTCCATGACCGCTCCCCGCTGGACGCCGTGATCGTTCTTGAAGGCACCTTCCGGGTAGGTATCGCCCTGGGCGTAACCGTCATCTTCCGGGTCGGAATAGATCAGGCAACCGATGGCGCCCTTTTCAGCGGCCACTTTGGGTTTGATACCCCGCCAGGAGCCGGCATATTTCGCAATCACGATTTTACCTTTCACATCGATGCCGCGGCGTTCCAGCTCCTCGTAATCGGCCGGAATGCCATAATTGACAAAAACCAGCTCACCGGTGACATCGCCATCGATCGAATAACAATTGTAGCTGGGCAGGGCCTCATCCGTCTGTGCCGAATAAGGATCGCCTTCGACCGGTGGTTCGGTCAGACTGGCGGTAAATGGGGTGGGGCTGATCATCTCCAGCTGACGGACTTTAGGTGTTGGGAAGAGCACATTAAAGGTCTCCATTTTAACCTCGTAGCCCCAGGAGCGGAATTTACCGGCGATGAACTCAGCCACTTTGGCGTCCCAGGGAGATCCGACGTGGTGCGGATGGGATGTCATGTATTTCATCCATTCATCCAGGTTATTGGCCTGTACGTTTTCATCCAGTTTTTGTTCCAGTGCCGTCTGCTTTTTGGCAGCATCATCGGAAAATCCCATGATCGAAGATTGAGCGGATAAATGCAGCAGAATGCCCGTCCCAAACGCCAGGGTAAGGCATAATTTCAATAGCGATTTCATGCAATGATTTTTTATGGAGGGACAAATTATCCAATTTCTGAGGACTTCCCTCATGCAGACAAGATTTAAGGCAAAAAATCCGGCTACGCGATTTGTACAGAACCCCCAGGAGGATGTCAAAACCAACTTACCGGACCAGGGTTAAATTGCCCCACTCCATTTGCTCGTCGGCATGAATCTTCCAGACATAGACGCCGGGTAATAATAACTGTTGGTTTTTCCGGCCATCCCAACCTTCTTCCGGATCCCGTGAAGAATACACCAGATTTCCCCAACGGTCAAAGATCATGACTTCGTAGGAGACCGGAGGCCTGCTGAATGAAGGACGCCACTGATCGTTGATGGCGTCATCATTGGGTGAAAAGATATTCGGTACATAAATAGTCAATGCACAATATTCGGTCACCTGGATGCTATCGAAAAGGACACAACCGGCCTCATCAAGTGCCTCAAGGCGGTAGACCCCGGCTTGCTGGATGAAGAGGGTAGGGGTGGTGGCTCCGCTACTCCATAAATACCGGTCAAAATGACCCCCATTCAAGGTTAGCGGTTGATCAGGACACCAGGTGATGTCCGGTCCCAGATCCAGGGAGTAGGGATCGGCAGTGACATGCCACTCGATGATGGAGTCACAATTACTGGCTGAAATGTAAGGGATCCGGTAGCTGCCCGGCGCCGTGACCAGTTCACGATCCAGCATCAGGGTATCTCCGGGACAGAGAATGGTATCCCGGGAATAGACCAGACCATCGGTGACGGTAAGGGTAAAATGGACAATGCTGTCGCAACCATAGGCGGCCGACAGGGTATCGGTATAGGTGCCAGGTTGATCGTAGGCATGATCGCCTACCATCAAGGAGGTGCCTGAACAGATGGAAAATTGGGTGTCTACCCTCAGCGAAGGAAATACCGCTAATTGAAGGTAAATGATGCTGTCACAACCATCTATGGTCTTCAGCGTATCGGTATAACTGCCTGCCTCTGTATAGGTATGGGGACCGATGGTAACTCCTTGCCCGGAGCAGGTCTGGGCGGATAGCCGGGACTCATAAAAAGCCCGTTCCGGGTCGAAAGTGATGCTGTCAAAATAGCTGTATTGTTCCCAGGTCCTGAGTCCGATACTTCCTGGCCTGGTGATCTCCTGATCGACCACTTCGATGCGCAGGCTATCGTTTACCCACACCCGGATGGCGCCCGCACAAGTGCGTTCGACCTGGAATTTCAACCATTCACCGCGGTCTGCTGCCGGGCCCTGACGGAAGATTTCCGTGTATTGCCCATTGACCACTTTGCCGAGCAACAGTTCTGGATTGTCCGTATTGTAAGGTTTGTTGGATACAAAGTAATAATTGTTAATGTCAATGAACTGAAAGATGAAGTCCGCGTCGGATACGGGACCATCTGCCCGGGTATAGAGGGTGTACACACCGTAATCGTCGCTGAAGGTGCGATGGCGGAGGATGGTCTCCAGGTCAGAAGCATTCACATCCTGCCAAACCCGGATGGCCTGCCGGCCTTCAATGACCGGATCAGTAACCAGGTCAGCATGACCTTTCAGAATCTCCCAATCCGTAAGTGCCGGTGTTTCAAAACCTTCAAAGAATGATTGCCCTGCCAGCCACAATGGCAATAGGCCCAACAAAAAACCTAATGAGAAGCGCATGAAGTTCGGTTGCCCGGTTAAAATAAACTACAAAACGTCTGATATCCTTCTTATAACAAGATATTGACCGTTATTGGTATAGTTATTGTCCCTTTAATTTTCACGCGTCCCTTCCCCCATTTTTAGTATATTTGTTCTTTACCCCCCCGCGATTTATTATAAACGTCCAAAGATTTAGATGCCGGTACACTTTCATCGGTTTGACAGATATCATGTGAATTATCTGACTCCTGGTCATTCGCTGCGTCGTGATCAGATATTGGTCTTTTGTTCACGGATGACCGACGATCAGGAAATGGAGCCTGTCGGATCCATACGCTTCTGGAAAGGCGACGTCCCGGCAAATGCCTACTACGGACCCACCAACGTCATTCTCAATTATGCCATCGACGATTTTAGCCGCATTCTGGATCTTCTCCGGGTGGAAAAACCCTGCTATCTCGCCATTGATCCGGAGACCCGGTTCGGATACATTGCCACGAGGTATGAAGCCAACGAGCTGGAATAATTCGGAGCCTCGTAATTCCTGGGAATTTATCAATGAGGGCAGGGGAATTGGCTTCCCGGGTGCAGAATAAAAAAAGGTGTTCTTGGGATCCTATCTTGATCGGTTGCAGCACCGCCTAATAATTTAACATAACGATTTGATCACATTGCCATAATATGGTTTTGACTTTGTTGGTTTTAATATTGCACACAAAGAAACACCGTCATGAACGCGCGTGAAGCCAAATGCATTACCCAGGAAATTGAACTCCTTTTTTACAAGCATGGAAATCAGAATTACGGGGAGGACATTACCCAACTGGAACACGCCATCCAGTGTGCCCAACTGGCAGAAGCCGGCGATCATCCAGTCGAACTGGTACTCGCTGCCTTGTTGCATGACATCGGTCACTTGCTGGAAGATGAACGCCTCGAAACCATGGACATTTACGGCTCCAAATACCATGACACCGCCGGAGCCGCCTATCTGGCCAACCTGGGATTTCCATTGTCGGTCACCAGCATCATCGAAGGTCATGTGGCTGCCAAGCGCTACCTGACCTATGCCGATCCGGAATATAAAAGCCGGTTATCGGCTGCCAGTCTCCATACCTTGCAAGTCCAGGGTGGGCCGATGAGCAAAGGGGAAGCCGCAGAATTCAGGAATGATCCATTGTTCGAGCAAATGGTTCTGCTACGCCGCTGGGACGATGAAGGTAAAAAACAGGAGCACATCACCTGGTCACATCTTCAGCATTACATTAAACAGATGCACACCTATTTGCTGGACTTGGCTCCACCGGTCAATGAACCGGTGGAATTCGTGGAATAGAGCATCATTTACCACGCTCATGAGCAAACAGCCAGGGCAATAATTCCGGTTCTGCAAAGGCATTGTCCCAGGAGTTGTGGTTAACGCCAGGATACTCGGTATACTTGACCTGCGCGCCAAGTTCCTTGAGGCGGCTGACCATTTTTCTGGAATAATCGACCGGTACCACCCCATCGGCATCGCCATGAAAAACCCACACCGGTACCCGGCCGGCGAAGCGATTTGCCTTATCCACCTTTCCACCGCCACAGATGGCCGCTGCCGCTGCAAACTTCTTCGGCCAGCGGATGAGCGCTTCAAAGGTGCCCATACCACCCATGGATAACCCCATGATGTAAATGCGGTCAGGATCGGCTTTTCCGGTCCGAATCAATTCTTCAACCACATCAAGAGCTGCTTGTAATGGCCAATTGGGTTTTTTCGGGTAATTAAAATCGGTCCTGATCGGATAGGAAGAACGATCAATGTCCATGGAGGCCCAATAACTGTCTTCCGGACATTGCGGCATCAACACAATCGCAGGATAGTGGTTGCGAATATCCGGGGTGGTAAATAACGAGGATCCATGAGTCAGTTGTTTTTCATTGTCATTACCTCGTTCTCCGGCACCATGTAAAAAAAGGATAACCGGAGCGGGCTTTTTGCCGGCATCGGTAGGTAGGAGCATGCGGTAAGGCAGAATATGTCCTTCCTTGGTTTGATAGGTCTCGTACGTATAATTCTGCGCTTGTAAACCGTATCCGATAAACAAACTCAAATATCCGATCACCCAAAGGAACTTCATCGTTTTTTCCCCAATTTAAGCCTTTCCCCGGTAACTCATGTAAAACAAAGAAGGCCGCTTCCGAAGAAGACGACCTTCACCTTGTTCTAATCGTTTTAGTGGTTGATTATTGTTGCATCATATCCATCCCGTCTGAATTCATGTTGGTATTCTTGCGACGGAACAGCGATGAATCCATTTTGCCGAAGCGGTAGGACAGGCTCATCCGCACCGTCTGGGGACTCCGCAACCTCCATGTATCCTGAATAAACAGATCCGATTCGGTATGAGTTCCGGTTTTCCTGGTTCTGAAGATATCATTAACATTTAAGGTCAGCGTGGCCTTGCGGTTAAATAAATCCTTGCGAAGGGCGACATCGGTAAACCAGTTCGCCAGCGTATACCCCTGAGCGGTGTTGGTCGGGCCGCCAAAGTGACCGCCAAAACGTCCGCTTGAACCTGCCGGTGTAAAAGCGGCCCGGCTGCGGTATTCGGTCGAAAGCTGGATCATGAAACTGGCGGGCAAACGCAAATTCAGGTTTTCTTTGGCGTACCAGGAAAACTGCTCGACCACCAGGTCGGGATCTATGTTGGAAGCATCTACCTTGGAATTATAGAGGTTGATGTTGGAGGTTAATTCCACATTTTTCCAGAAGGTATTACGCAGGGTAAATTCCATACCATAAGCCGAGCTACGGTTGGAGTTTGTATACGTGGAGATCACATAAGTACGTTCTGAGACAGGATCGGTTTCGACCGTCTGGAAGGAGGTGATCAGATCATAGGCATCCTTGTAATAGGCTGAGATCAAAAGGTTGTGACCGGCTTTGAAGATGTTCTGGTAGGTTAATTCGAAGGAGTTGGTGAATTCAGGCCGTAGATCGGGGTTCCCCTGACGCAAATTGATCGAATCGGAAAAATCGATGAAAGGCATCAACTGGAAGAAGTTCGGACGATTGATACGCCGGGTGTAGGACAATTGTAAGTTGTCTTCTTCATTGATCTTATAGGTCGTAAAGATGCTGGGGAACAAACTGATCGGGTAGTTGTTGGTGAACTCTTTGCCTTCATCCGGCAATTTGCCGGTATACTGGCTGCTTTCCGCGCGCAATCCCAATTGATAACCCCATTTTTCCCGCTCATAACTGTAGGTACCATAGGCAGCGAATACATTGTCCAGGAAATTGTACTGATCGGTGAGCCGCACAATGCGAACCCACTCTCCGGAGTTAGGGTCATATAGCGTGGACTTATTCATGTTGTCGTTGACCCGGAGCGAAGCACGGACTCCTGCCTCGATCTTGCTGTTGGCCGTCAGGGGATTGACGTAATCCGCTTGTGCAGTCAGGTAGGAGGACAGACCGTCATTGCTCTGCATCTCCTTCGAAGTGGTCCCGAAAGTCAGGTATTCGGTGTTGTAATCGCCACTGCCGTTGAAATGCGATCGATTGAAGTTGAGGTCGGCCGTCAGCTCATGCCCGTTCTTGGGGAATAAATGTTTAAACAAGAGGGAGACACCCGAATTCTTGAAATTCCGCTCGTTGGTTGCGTAACGGATGTAGTCGTTGGTGGTGTAGAGGTTGCCGGGGAAATAGGTTTGATTGATGGTCTGTGTCTCAAATGGCGAGTGACCTCCACGAACAAAATTTCCCTGCAAGGTGATGGTGTTGCGGTTATCCATAAACCAGTCGACACCTCCACGAGCCATGGCAAAGGCGCCATTATCCTTGGAATGGTTGTTTTGCAGTAAACTGGATACCCCGGTACCAAATAAATATTCACGGTCGGTTTGTGAATCAGAAAAACCTTTCCGCTGGTTAAAGTTTGCGCTGGCAAATACATTGATCTTACCTTCGCGGGCATTGATGTCTCCACCCAGGTTCACTCCCCCACGGGAATCACCACCGACGCGGACGTTGCCATTGTAACCTATGCGACGGTCTTTCTTCAAAACAATGTTTACAATTCCACCCTGACCGCCTGAAGCATCGTATTTGGCTGACGGGTTGGTAATGACTTCAATGGATTCAATGGCGTCGGAAGCTATTTGATCCAAGGTAAGGGTGGTGGGGCGGCCATCCACAAAGATTTGCGGGGATGAGTTGCGCAGGGTAACACCCCCATCCAGGTCCACGGATATTGAAGGGACATTGCGCAGTGCATCTTCAGCGGTACCTCCCGTTGAGGTGGCATTTTTATCGACGCGGTAGATTTTTTTATCGAGGGACAAGGTTACCGGAGTAGACTCCCCGGTGACCGTTACGGTTTCCAGGGTGGTGGCTTCGGGTGCCAGGGTGAGGTTGCCCAGGTCCTTGATCAACTGGTCCGGGGATATATTAGGGCGCTCTCCCGCCTTGGGGCGTTCAATGCCAAATGAGACCGTCATTTCTTTTTCGGCGTATCCGATGAAAGAAAGCTTCAGGGTGAAGTCTCCGAATATGGGCAAACTTTCCAGGTTAAAGTCCCCGTTATCTTCAGTGATTTGACCGGCTAACATGGTTTCCTGCCGTGTTTTCGTGAGGGTGTCAAACTTCATTCCCATCAACTGGACGGTGACGTATCCCATGCCTTTGCCTTGCTCGTCGACGACTTTGCCATACATCCGGCCAACATTCATGGCCTGGCGATTGGCTCCTGCAGGTCGGTTACCCGACTGCCACGCTGGATTTTGAGCAAATGTGAACAGCCCGGTTACGACCAGGGCCATGGTGACTAGCAAGCGAATTTGAAAGGGTATGCGCGTAATCATGGTATGCATTTATAAATTTTAATTCGGTTTAGTAAATACCTTCATTTGCCGAGTACAAAGAAACGGTCATTTGCAGGCCTCCATGTCGGTGTGTAGACCATAGTCATGGTTTTGCAGATCAAAAGTCTTTGCAAAGCGACATCTACCTGATCCGGGCGCATGACTAAGTATTTACGTACTGATGGACGGTATCTTCCTGTTGGTCTCCGTATTGTTTGGGATGATCTATACTCACCCTAATAGCACAGGATTCGTTATATTTTTGATGAAACAAATGAATATTCAAAAAACCCATGAAGGTATTTGGCAAAAAAATCTCCAACGAAACCCTGTGGACACTGGTCTTCCATATCGTCCTGTGGTCTCTATGGTTAGGGCTGCCGATCATGAATGCGGGTGACAATGAGCGAATGCGTCAATTTGCATTTTACCTCATTCCGGTTACCCTTACCCACATACCGTTTTTCCTGGTTAATTCTGAGTGGCTGATTCCAAAAATATTCCGAAAAAGGGGTATCGGCGCCTATTTGATTTCATTATTGACCATTACCGCTGCCTTCTTGTTCTTTCGTGTGTGGTTCAAATCAGTAATACTTCCCAGTGACTTTCAGAATCACCGCCACATCAATTGGTTGTTTGAAGTATCCCCCGTGCTGTTGGTCGCCGCGATCAGTACCGGATATGGATTCATAACTTATTTGCTGCGACAGGAACAACAACAACAGCAGCTTGAACAGGAACGCATGCGTTCGGAGTTGAGCTTCCTGAGATCACAGATCAGTCCCCACTTCATGTTTAATGTTTTAAACAGCATCGTCTATCTGATCCGCTCCAAAAGCGATATGGCCGAACCGGTGACTTTGAAATTATCGGAGCTCATGCGCTACATGCTTTATGAATCGGAAGCGTCCCGGGTCCCACTTGCCAAAGAAATAGAATACCTCAAGAATTACGTTGATCTGCAAAAAGTTCGTTTCGAAGATGATGTGGACATCCGGTTACAGATTGAGGGGGAACCCCAATCGTTTTCTGTTGAACCGATGTTAATGATTCCATTTGTTGAGAATGCGTTCAAACATGGTGTCGGATGGACCAACGATCCGGTGATTGATATCCACATCCAAATTCAAAACAGCCGCCTTATCTTTTCGGTGAAAAACAAGATTACCGCGGACAGTCCTGAAAGCAAAGAGTTCTCGTCCGGCATCGGATTGCAGAATGTCAGACGTCGCTTGCAATTGATGTACCCGGAAACCCACCAACTCACTATCCGTGAAATGAACGGGTGGTTTGATGTCGAATTAATGTTGAAACTCGACCACCGCAGTACGGCCAGTAACCTTGAAGTTGCAGAACTCGATCAAGTGCAATAGCTTAGTAACCATGAAATTGCGCTGTATTATCGTCGATGATGAAAGTCTGGCCCGGAAATATGTTGCCGAGCTGGTGGCTCAGGTACCTTTCCTTGAACTGGTCAAAACGTGCAAAAATGCTTTCGAAGCCATCGAGGTGCTGCAACAGGAAAGCATCGATCTGATGTTTTTGGATATTCAGATGCCAGGCATGCTTGGTACTACATTGCTCTCAGGACTCCGCGACCGGCCCATGGTCATATTTATTACCGCCTATTCCAACTACGCCGTCGAAAGTTATGAGCTGGACGTAATTGATTACCTGATGAAGCCAGTAAGCAGTGAGAGGTTCATGAAGGCCTGCATCAAAGCTATCGAAGCCAAGCAAAAAGTTAAGGGAACCGCTGAATTTCCCACCACTGAAGGGGTTGAGCCTAAACCCCCGGATTACTTTTTTGTCAATGTGGAATATGCGCTCGTACGTGTTTCGATCCCCGAAATTACCCATGTTGAGGGTATGAAAGATTACGTCAAGATCTATTTGCACAATCAAACCAAACCGGTGATCACCAAGATGACTTTAAAGTCAATCGAAGAAAAATTGCGCGATTTCCCTTTCTTCCGGGTACATAAGTCTTTTATTGTCAACCTTGATCGCATCGAATCCATCCGCAATCAGGAAATCACCATCGGTACCCATGAAATTCCCATCAGCGACTCCAACATCAAGGATCTCATGCGTTTATTGCAATCCTCAGACTCCTGAATCCGTACCGGTTCCATGAGCCGGTATGGTCTCAGACATTCCTGGCATCAGCCGATGGTTTAAAGGGCTTTGCCCAGTCATGTTGAACCTTGCGCAGATTGATTGGTTTCTTGCTTTCTCCCGGATATCCCGCAGCCAGGAATACCACTGGATCCATATGCAGCGGCAAATCGAGCAGTTCACGTGCCAGGGCGACATTGAATCCACCCATCTGCCGAACGTAAATTCCGTACTCCAGAGCCTGCATGGTCAGCGCAAAATTTGCCGCACCCAAATCGTAATAGGCATGCCGGTTGAGATGTGGCTGTTCAGGGATCCCGGTTTCTGCAATACAGGCAACCAACAATCCTGCATTTTTGGCCCACGTCTGATTGGATGGATTCACACAATGCAATAAATCCTGGAAGGCAATCGCATCGGCATGATGTGCATATACATAATGCCAGGGTTGAGCATTACGACTCGAAGGTGTCCAGCGTGCCGCTTCAAACATCGACCGGACCAAATCCTCAGGGATGGCATCGGGCAGGTATGTTCGCGGACTCCAACGTTGGGCTATATGGGGAAGGACCGGATAATGAATGGTATGTTCTGTCATTTGTTCTGCTTTGTTTTGGTTAATTCAGCATGGGCACTTCCATGACCAGGACCTGCGCAGGTGAATTGGCGGATAACCGGACGCCATCGATACCGGTTATACCAACCCCATCCCGGTCGGATAGTTCATAATCGAAAATCGTCAAGGAACCTTCCAGGACAAATAGATATACTCCATTTCCAGGGCTATGCAAACGGTGGGTTATCGATTGCCCGGAGTCCAGGTCTCCACGATAAAACCAGGCATCCTGATGGATCCACACACCTTGGGTTGCAGGGTAGGGTGAGACGATCTGATGGAGTTGATTTTTTAAGTTTCCCGGGTCCATCGTGATCTGATCGTATCGGGGATTTACGTCTTTTTGATTGGGAATAATCCAAATTTGCAGGAATTTAACCGGACGATTGTTGTTCTTGTTGGATTCGCTATGGCTGATGCCGGTTCCTGCACTCATCACCTGAATGTCACCGGTCCGGATGACCGACCGATTGCCCATACTGTCCCGGTGCTCCAGGTCTCCTTCCAATGGAATGGATATGATTTCCATATTGTCGTGGGGATGTCTGCCAAATCCTCTACCCGGAGCTACCACATCATCGTTCAGTACTCTTAAAGCTCCAAAATGTACCCTTTCCGGATGGTAATAATTTCCAAAACTGAAGGTGTGATGGGTATCCAGCCAACCATAATTGGCATGACCCCGTGTATCTGCTTTATGAAGCAAGACCTGCATCGTTGACGTTTTATTCAATGGAATATTTCTTTCCCCGGGCAGCAGTATGAAATAATAAATAACTTAAAGGTTCCTTTTGTTTAATACCATTGATATCAAAATGCCTCCTGGACAAGCGATGAAATCATTATGGTCTTCTAGGGACCTCAGGCTGACCGGGAATAAATTGAAGACCTTCGGATTATGATAAAGCGAATCATCTTCCCCATTTGGATACTATTAGGCAGCATTTACTTGCTGGCTGGCCAGTCTGTCCATC
>JAGQXC010000299.1 GCA_020436785.1 Saprospiraceae bacterium
GGCATCACCAATCAGCGGGAAACCACCATCGTTTGGGATCGGGAAACGGGAACCCCGGTTTACAATGCCATTGTCTGGCAGGACCGCCGGACGGCTGACATTTGTGATCAGCTCAAAGCGAAGGGGTTGGAACCTTATGTAAGGGAAAATACCGGATTGGTGGTAGATGCCTATTTTTCCGGTACCAAAATCAAATGGATACTCGATTATATCGCCGTCAACAATCCCGACATCAAAGCGGATCGCCTCTGTTTCGGAACGGTGGATACCTGGTTGATCTGGAACCTGACGGACGGAGCAGTTCATGCGACGGACTATTCCAATGCCAGCCGGACATTACTCTACAACATTCGCGACCTGAAGTGGGATGCCCAAATGATGGAAGAACTGGATGTTCCGGCCAGTATGTTGCCAGAGGTACGGGATTCGGGTGGTGATTTTGGAAAAACGGCTCCTCAGTGGTTTGATGGTGCTGCGATTCCCATTGCAGGGGTGGCGGGCGATCAGCAATCGGCTTTGTTCGGACAGGCCTGCTTTGAGCCGGGTATGACGAAAAATACCTATGGAACGGGCTGCTTTATGCTCATGAATACCGGCACGAAACCCGTATTTTCCAAAAACGGGTTGGTCACGAGCCTTGCCTGGGGAATCAACGGCGAAGTGAATTATGTGCTGGAAGGAAGCATCTTCATTGCGGGTGCGGCCATTCAGTGGCTCAGGGATGGATTAAAAATCATTGATGAAGCCCCGGATTCAGAGTATTTTGCCCAAAAAACCCCTGACAGTGAAGGGGTTGTGGTCGTTCCTGCGTTTGCGGGATTGGGTGCGCCTTATTGGGATATGTACGCGAGAGGGGCGATTTTTGGCCTGACCCGAGGTACTACCCGAAGTCATATCATCCGGGCTACTTTGGAATCCCTGGCTTACCAGACCCGTGATGTGCTGGATGTCATGGAAAAAGATTCCGGAACGCAGATTACCACTTTGCGGGTAGATGGAGGTGCTTCTGCCAATAATGTGCTCATGCAATTCCAGGCGGATATTCTCGACACCCTGGTAGAACGACCTGAAATCATCGAAACGACAGCCATGGGTGCAGCTTACCTTGCGGGGTTGGCTGTTGGATACTGGCAAATGGATCAGGTATCTGCCAACTGGCGAATGGATGCACGGTTCTCTCCTGAGATGAGTGCGAATAAGCGAGCGCAACTATATAAAAACTGGCAAAAGGGAGTGAAGCGGTCGATGAAATGGGAGGAGCCGGAGGAGTGAGTAAGTATATGGAATTCGTTATAAAGTTGCCTGGATAACTCAAACCGCCCATTTAACCACGGCTTCTTTAAATACCGCGAAAATAAGGGTATATAAAAAGATGGCTACAGTCATATAGCGCATGATCCTTCCGGGTTTTTCCTGGAATGACACAGCAATACCAATGCTGATCATTGGGGAAAAAAGTGGGATAAGAATGGTTGTTCCCAACAATCCATAGCGCTTCCAGAATAGATACATCTTTCGCCTTCTTGAAAAACTCATGGGATCAAACTTGAACCGCTTCTGGATCAATTTCCGAATTTCGGTTCCGAAATAAGTAAATACCAAAGCACCCAGCCAGGCACCTCCCCCGGCA
>JAGQXC010000300.1 GCA_020436785.1 Saprospiraceae bacterium
AGCCGCCGCGGTGGACCAGGAGGGATGCGAGAAAGGTGATACCGAATACGACACCGGTAAGGATGTAATAAGCTACATTTACATTGCTATTGAACCAGTCATACGCATCGGTAGCTGCGATGAACGACCCCGCTAAAAATGGAACCACAATGGCTGCAATGGTGTAAAAGAACGTCTCCACCCCGTAATAATAATTCCGGCTGCTATCCTTGGTGGTATTCAGGGCAAGGAAATCCCGGTTGGCCCAGAAAAAGCCATACGAAAGTCCCATGATCAATCCGGCAAAGAATATTCCGGAAGCGCTTAGATGGTGTAATGTCATCATTGCGGTCATGGACACGCCGCTCAGGAGCATCCCCAGGGAGTACAGTCTGGCAATCGGGACGCGCTTTAAGAGCAACCCATTGATCATAAACGTCAGTGGTATTCCAGTATATTGAGCCAGTTGGAACAGCACCACCAGGGCAACATCCTGCGAATTGCGCATGATGTAAGCACCGATAAATAACTCAATAATCGGCAGCACCAATGCATACAACAAGTTTGTCAGCAGGAGGACCCGCATCGAAAAGGGGTGGCTCATGAAGTAGGTCAATTCGGTGCGGATTTTTGCTAGCATCTGGTTTGATTTAATGGTAATTTATTGCAAGGATTGCAGTATTTCCGTAATGGAGAAGGATGCACCACAAATTACGGTATCGGAAGCTCCGTAGTACATGTTCAGACGATCGCCGTCGACCACATGGCCATTGGTAAAAACGACATTTCCAAAAAAACCTTTTTGTTCATAGTCCTGATCGGGAACCATGATGGGCTGGACGGAGCGCGCCAATACCCGGTGCGGTTCATCCAGGTCCAGCAACAGGGCCCCCAGGCAATAACGATGGTGGGCATCGGCGCCATGGTAGATTTCCAGCCACCCCTGGGATGTTTTGACCGGTGCGGCGCCGGCGCCCACCCGGGCGGAATCCCATTGTTGCGGACGGGTCTGCGCAATGCAGCGATGATTCCCCCAATGAATCCTGTCCGGGGATTCGGCGATCCAGATAAAATTACCGCCGACATCAACACCCGAAGGGCGGTGCAGGCAGCGGTGCAAACCCTGAACCGGTTCATCGAACAGGGTGCAATCCTTATTGTGCGGTGGTAAGATGATTCCTAGCCGCTCGAAGTGCTCCCAATCGGTGGTCTCCATGCAGGCAACGGCAACACCACAATCCGACACTGCGGTGTAAGTAAGAACATAACGGTCATTCATGGTCGTTACACGACAGTCTTCAATGCCGAAAGTTTCATGCATTCCGCGTGGAAAAATCGCTGAAGGTTGATCCTCCGGTTCGCGAAAATGGATGCCATCGTCCGAACAGAACAATCGCAGGTGGGATAATGTCGTCAGGTAATACCGGGTACCTACCCGGATAATCCGGGGATCCGAAAGGTCTAAATCGGGATGATCACGCGGGTAGCGCATGATCTGCATTTGACCTGATTCTTCCATCACCGGGAATGAAATCCAGCCTTTTTCTTGGGTGGGGCGTTCAGCAACTCGAACCAGAAGCCAGGTTTTTCCGGCGTATTTAAATGCACCAGGATTCAAAATACACTCCACTTCCATGTCTCCACGACTTGGTCTCACCTGGTCAGGAGTTAAAAGCGGATTGTCCGGAAAACGGCTGGCCAGGGTGGGTGCCTTGGACGCATGATTTTTCGCCATCATGGTGACCGTACGTTTCTTTGTAAGTTGAATGAAAAGGCATTCCGGTTACTGTGAACCGGAATGCCGATGGAATGACTTATTGTTTGACAAATCGCAATGATCCCAGGTTCTTTCCACCCAGGATAAAATTCACATAGTATTGGCCTTGAGCCAGTGACGAAGCGTCGATGGTCAGATTGCCATCTCCGCGATTCGTTTGTGTTTTGGTTGCGGAAACTTGCATACCCTGCGCATTGAAAACCCGGACCACCAGAGGTTGATTGGTGGTGAAATGATGCCGGATCTGCAACGAATTGGTAGTGGGATTGGGATAGACCAATTCGATGTATTTATTCAATGCCGCATTGTAAGAAGGTACCGAAGTGGTCCCATTGGCATACAAGCTGGCAATTTCTTCCCCGGTCAGGGCTTTGTTGTACACTTTAACTTCATCAAGTGCTCCCTGGAAGTACTGGCCTCCTTCAATTGGATTACTGCCCATGCAGAATGGTCGTGCCGTACTGTTCAGTGTCCCGGCGGCAGCCTTGCGGTTGACTTCCTGGCCGTCAAGGTAAATAACGTCATCGGTGCCGTCATGGACCATGGTTACATACCACCAGAAACCAACGACCAGTTCATTGCCATCTTTGCTGTCCATGTCGGAGATGGCGTTGTCAAACTGACTGTTTTTGCTATTCGTGGTCCATACGATCTTAAGGTGCTGTGGCAAGGATATTTTCCAGCGTTGATCCCAGTGACCGAAGTCCATCACATAGGCTTCCGCATCGGCAAAGTTTTGTCCATCCACCCGTATCCAGAAACTGACGGTGGTGTAATCCGAAAGGAGCTGTACGGCATTATTGGCCAGGACGGAATCCTGGTCTCCATCAAATACGATGGCCTGTCCACCATCGCGCAACCGGTCGGTCACCGTGGCGAAGGTCGGATTGCCGCCGATCACCCCATGATTGGCATAGGGCGTGGCATCATCCGCATTTCCTTCAAAAGGATAATAGGCCACCAATCCTTCCTCTCCGGTATCCAGTTCCGGGGTGGTATTGATGGTCAGCTCAGCCACTTCTGAATTATTTCCTGCCAGGTCAAATGCATACACCTCAAAGAAGTATGGGGTTTCAGCATCCAGTCCACTGACGAGCAGTGAGGTTTTACCCGATCCTAGTGAGTCTACAAAGGCTCCGTCGACCGAAACCACATAGCCGGCAACTGCCCGGTTGTCCGTCGAAGCATCCCAGGACAACAATACGGAGTGAGCTCCCGGGTTGCCTGTCAGATTTCCGGGTGCGGAGGGAGCAATGGTATCCGGTGCAGCTTCCTGCCCGGTGGTTGCAATGACGGTACTCATCAACGATTCATTTCCGGCGGCATCTACGGCCGTAACGCCAAAAGTGAACGTGGTAAGCTGGGGCAAATCGGTGAGGGTCATGCCCGGTGTTGGTACGGTACCCATTTTTACGCTATCACGGAATACGTTGTATCCCGTTACGCCGACATTGTCCATAGAAGGGCTCCAGCTAAGCTGAACGGTCGTATTTTGAACCCCTGCGACCAGATCAAGTGGCGCAGATGGGGCAATTGAATCGGTTACTTCCGGAGTGGCGGATTGAGCGGCATAGAGAGCGGCCACTTCTTCATCCGTCATCGCGATGCTGTAAATCTGAATATCATCCATAGACCCATTCAAATAGGATCCGCCGTCGATGGGATTGTAGCCAATACCCAGTGGATAAGTCGTTGAATTCAGGTTGCCGGTCACATCCTTTTCGTTGGCTTTGACACCATTGATAAACACCTTGTCTTTGCTGCCGTCGTGGACCATGGCGACATGATACCAGATGCCCGGGGTAAGTTCATTCCCATCGCCGGAATCCATATCGGAAATGCCGCTTTCATTATTGGTTGTCCAGACCGGTTTGCCGTGAGCCGGCAAAGAGATCTTCCACCGTTCCTGCCAGCCTCCATCACTCAACAGGAAAGCTTCCCCCTGACCAGGAAGTTCTTTGACATTGATCCAGAAACTAACGGTTGTCAGGTCGGAATTGAGCTGGGGAGAATTGGCAGCCTGCACTTCACTGCCTACGCCATCAAACACCAGTGCATGGTTGGATCGGTTGAACCGGTCATTTCCGAATTGTGCACCGCTGATGGTTGCCGGATTGGCATATACGGAACCGTCATTGCCGTTTCCATCAAAAGCATAATCCGCTACCAGCGTATCGGTATAAGTGACTTCCGTCGATTGCATGCCGTACAATGCGGCAATTTCTTCAGCAGTCAATGCCCGGTTAAATAGGTGGATATCATCCAGGGCACCGTTGAAATAGTTCCCTCCATCGATCGGATTGTACCCAACGCCGAATGGATAGTTCGTCGAATTCAGATTTCCGGCAACCTCCTTTTCATTGGCCAGAGTCCCATTCATATAAATAAGATCCTTGCTGCCGTCATGAACCATGGCGACATGGGTCCAGGTGCCTGGGACCAGTGCGTTGCCATCGCCTGAGTCCATGTCAGAGATGCCGCTTTCATAATTTGTGGTAAATACCGGTTTGCCGTGGGAAGGCAGTGAGATCTTCCACCGTTCCTGCCAGCCGCCATTGGAAAGGAGGTATGCTTCTCCCTGTGCCGGCAATTCAGTGACATTCACCCAGAAGCTGACCGTGGCAGTTGGTGAATTCAAGGCCGAAGAGTTTGGTGCGGCCATGCTGGCGCTGATGCCATCAAACTGATAAGCGTGTCCACCGTAATTAAAGCGGTCAGCCGTCAGAGTAGCCCCGTCATTTGTCAGGTCATTGCCAAACTGGGATCCATCGTTGGTATTCCCGGTGAAATTGTACTGGGCGACCAGGTCCGATTCGGCGGCCGGGTTGGCAGACATGGTGGTAAAGAGATCCTGAATGGCCGTATCGGAAAGGGCATAATTGTAGATCAGGATGTCATCCAGGGC
>JAGQXC010000301.1 GCA_020436785.1 Saprospiraceae bacterium
AAAACAAATTGCTTTCGCCATGGAAGTACCAACCCGCAGAGCAGTATAGGAGCCGGGGCCATCACAGATAGCAATGGCGTCCAGATGCTTCCAGGAACATTTAGACGCATTGAGTACATCGGAAAGAATAAAAGGCAATCGCGCCGTTTGCTGATAAGAACTTTCTTCAATGGAAAGATAAACCAATTCAGTACCTCGGGAGATCGCAACCGAGCACCCTTGCTCTGCGGTCTCAATGTGAAGGATAAGCGGATCCGGTGGTGTCGTCATGTTTTATTTTCCATCCAGGATCTTCCGGTAATTGCTGGCATCACGGAGTATATCAACCGCTTTCTTCACTTCACCATCCTGACGCAACTTATAAAGGATCTTATCCTTTTCCGGATAATAGCGCGATACGATTTGTGAAGCAATGGTTTCCAGGATGACATCCTCATGCCGGGCAAACTGTTGATCATTATCCAGAGTGAGTTCTTGTTGAACACGAGCAAGATCAGTCAGATAGGTAGATATACTATCCTTTTCCATGACCTTAAGCGCATCATCCAACTTCCGATAGGCAGGATTATGGTAGGTGAAGCCCTGGGTGGTTAAAAATTGCCGGAACCCTGCCAGGTCAGTAAATTGGAAGGATTGTGGATCACCAATCGATTCATGTGCGCTTACGAATGCATTCACATATTTGAAAATCATGTTTTGCTGTTCCAATTGATCCAGTAAATCCGGGATATCCGCATGATCCATCCGCACGTCCGGAGTAACTCCTCCGCCATCCAATACGGCACGTCCATTACGAGTCTTGAAAGCCGTACGTTGATCGTCAGGGACATCTACCGGTTCACCATCTTTATAAGCAACACTTTGAATGCATCGTCCACTTGGGATGTAATACTTTGCTGTCGTTAATTTCAACTGGCTGTTGTATCCGATATCCCGGGTATTCTGGACCAGCCCTTTACCATAGGTACGCTGACCAATGATGATCCCCCGGTCATAATCCTGCAATACTCCGGATACAATCTCTGACGCCGATGCAGTCATTTTATTGACTAATACGGTAACCGGTAAATCAGGAAATTGAGGGATTCCGGTCGTTTTGAATTCGCGGTCCCATTCTTTCACCTTTCCCCGTGTGGTGACAACCAACTGATCTTTAGGGACAAACAGGTTGCAAATATTAACGGCCTCACGAAGCAAACCGCCACCATTGTCGCGCAAATCCAGTATCACGCCCTTCAGTTCCGGATCTTGTCTTTTCAAATCGCGGATGGCATCACCGATATTTTTTCCCGCATCCTGGGTGAATGTGGTCAGGATTACGTATCCAATGCCCTCAGCGACCATTCCGTGATAAGGAACGTTGGTGTCCTTGATATCTGCTCTGGTGAGGGTAATCGCTAAAGGTTTTTTAACACCGATCCGCTTGACTTCCAGATTAATCTCCGGGCTGGGGACCGTGCGCATCATCACCTCAACTTCCTGTTCATTCTTGCCTTCTGTCGACCGGCCATCCACTTTGACGATCTGATCACCGATTTTTAGACCCGAGGTTTCTGCCGGAGCGCCCTCGATCAGGTCGGTGATGGTCAGGTAATTGTCAATGATTTTGGTTTCTGCACCTAAGCCTTCATAGCGTCCTTCGGACATAAACCGCCAGCCTTCAATCTGGTTTTCCGAGAAATAATTGGTGTAGGGATCGAGATGTTGTAGCATGGCATCGACACCAACGCGCATCAGTTTGGCCGGATCAACTTCATCGACGTAATAGAGATTAAGTTCCTTGTAGAGATTGGTGAAGATCTCAATGTTTTTACTGATCTCGAAGTATTTATTGGATGGCGATTCAACAAACGCCATAAACACCAGGGCGATAACCGGTAAACTGATTCGTGTGAATTTCCGCATAAATGATCTATTAAAATTCAATATGATGTTGAATTAGAAATGCCTCCAGGGCTTTCAATAAGGCAACCGGAGACTCGGCATGTACCCAGTGTCCGGCATTCTCAATAGTAACGATCTCAACCGTGGAAAACGTTTCCCGGATAAGTGTTAAATCATCCCGGGTGATGTATGGGGACTGATCGCCACGGATAAACAGTGTAGGCACGGGAACCATCACAGGAAACAAAATGGGGGCGACCACTTCCGGATAATGATTGTACAAGGCAGGCAGATTGAACTTCCAGGTAAATCCTTCCGGAGTCCGGTCCAGGGATTTCAAGAGAAACTGGCGAATTGATTCACTGGAAATGGTCTTGGTCAACCAGGCGTCGGCAGCTTGCCGGCTGTCCAGATCAAGGGGCATGGAAAACATGGCATCAAAATATACATCATGACCCCGGGGATATTGCCGGGGACTAATGTCCACGACGACCAAGGCACTCAATGAATGCGGATAGCTTGCAGCAAATCGCATGGCAACTTTGCCACCCAGGGAATGACCAATCAAAATGGCTTTGTCTAGCTTTAGATGTTGCCACAATAAACGCAGATCTTCCTGCATGGCCTCGATGCTGAACTCGTCGGTGTGCGGTGATTTTCCATGATTGCGTAAGTCTACCGTAATGACCCGGGTAGATGCACTGAGTTTCCGGGCGAAACTGTGCCAATTGTCCAGGCTGCCAAATAACCCATGCAAGATGATTACCGTTGGGCCTGAAGTATGCCCGTACACTTTATAATGCAAATCAACAGGTGCCGGCAGGTGGTTTTCTGTCATATGGAATAAAATGTACAGTCGCTAAAGTAATGACTTCTTAAAAACCCACAGCAGTTGAAACCAGCACCTGAGGGATAATGTTCGTATTTTTATTGCTTTTCATGAATTAGGAATATGTCGTATCAACTGGAATCCAAATACCAACCTACCGGAGATCAACCGGAAGCCATACGTCAACTGGTCGGTGGTCTTAACCAAGGAGATAAAGCACAAGTATTATTGGGAGTGACGGGTTCCGGTAAGACCTTTACCGTAGCCAATGTAATCAATGAAGTGCAAAGACCCACCCTAGTTCTGACGCATAATAAGACCTTGACGGCCCAATTGTATGCGGAATTCAAGGAATTTTTTCCCGATAACGCCGTGGAATATTTTGTCTCCTACTACGACTATTATCAACCCGAAGCCTACATTCATGTTTCCGATACCTACATCGAAAAGGACCTCTCCATCAATGAGGAGGTCGATAAATTGCGGATGCGGGCAACATCCACCTTGCTTTCCGGACGTCGTGACATCATTATAGTGGCTTCGGTTTCCTGTATTTATGGTATGGGAAATCCGGAAGATTATAAATCGGGAATTATTCGCATTGAAACCGGACAGGTCATCGCCCGCAATCAGTTTTTATACCGGCTGGTTGAGAGTTTGTACAGCCGCACGGAGCTGATGGTGTTAACCCGCGGCCAGTTTAGGGTCCGGGGAGATAGCGTTGAAATCAATCTGCCCTACATCGATTACGGTTATCGCATCACGTTTTTCGGCGACGAAATCGAAAGCATCGAGAAGATAGATCCGGAAAATGGCAAACATCTGGAAGAATTGTCTCATGCCGCAATTTTTCCAGCCAACCTATACATTGCCCCGAAAGATCGCCTCAAAATGATCATCCATGAAATTGAGGATGAATTGGTCGAACATGAACGGTTTTTCGAGCAGGAAGGCCGGTACCTGGAAGCAAAGCGTATCAAAGAACGGGTAACTTTTGATGTAGAAATGATGCGGGAGCTTGGCTACTGCAACGGCATTGAAAATTACAGCCGGTTTTTTGATGGACGACAACAAGGTACCCGGCCATTTTGTCTCCTGGATTATTTCCCGGATGATTATCTGATGATCATTGATGAAAGCCATGTTACGGTTCCCCAGGTCAGGGGAATGTGGGGTGGTGACCGGGCGCGCAAAATAAACCTGGTCAATTATGGATTCCGGTTGCCATCTGCGTTGGACAACCGGCCCCTGAACTTTGATGAATTCGAAGGATTGATCAATCAGGTCATCTATGTGAGTGCAACGCCCGGCGATTATGAATTGGAGCAAACCGGAGGGGTGGTGGTTGAACAAATCGTACGTCCTACCGGACTGCTTGATCCTCCCATCGATGTGCGGCCATCACTAAACCAGATTGATGATTTGCTGGAAGAAATCAATGTACGGATAGAACGCAATGAACGGATTCTGGTAACCACCCTGACCAAGCGGATGGCTGAAGAGCTGACCAAATATCTGGCAAAATTACAGATCCGGGTACGATACATCCATTCGGAGGTCGATACATTGGATCGCGTGGAGATCATCCGTGACCTGCGTTTGGGTGGATTTGATGTGTTGGTGGGGGTCAACCTGCTGAGAGAAGGGCTCGATCTTCCTGAAGTGTCACTGGTTGCCGTACTCGATGCGGACAAAGAAGGGTTTCTCCGTAATGACCGCTCACTCACCCAGACGGCGGGTCGGGCAGCCAGGAATGCCAATGGGTTGGTGATTTTTTACGCCGATCAGGTGACCGAATCCATGCAGCAAACCATCGATGAAACCAACCGTCGCCGTAGTATTCAGATGGCTTACAATGAAGAACACGGCATTACTCCCACAACCATCAGTAAAACCCGTGAAGAAATCCTGGCTCAGAAGTCCATCCTGGACATCCGTGGTCAGGGCAAGTCCCGGGCCTACATTGAGCCGGAAGAACCATCCATTGCCGCAGATCCCATTGTCGAACACATGACCCGGGATCAACTGGAGAAGGTAATTGCCGAGACCGAGGATAAAATGAGAAAAGCCGCCAAAGAGCTGGACTTTATTGCGGCAGCGCAATACCGCGACGAATTGTTTGCCTTAAAGAAAAAGGTGAAAGAGAAGGTCGCCTAAATGAAATATTCCGCGAATATCCATTGATAACTTGAATTTGGGAAGTGACTTAAAGGGTACCTGGTGTCGTTTTAAATGAGAACAAAAGACGGTTGATCGATAACCGTAATTGACATCATGATCACCATCATACGAATGCTACCCCTAATGATCATACTGCTCTTTCATCCCAACACATTTCAGGTATCAACCGATTGGGTAGCCCCAAAGTCTGCCGATGAAGTTATCAATCCATTAAGTGGCAATGCCCAGGCTATTGTTCAGGGAAAGCAACTATTCACCAATATGTGCGCTGTCTGCCATGGAAACACCGGAAAGGGAAATGGAGCTGCAGGTGTTGCACTGAAACCTAAGCCTGCTGATTTTTTATCGGCAAAGATTCGAAAAGAATCCGACGGAGCCCTCTACTGGAAATTGACCCAGGGCAAAGCACCTATGGCATCGTACCAAGCAGCCCTTTCCGATCAGCAACGCTGGGAGTTAATTAATTATATCCGAGAACTTGAACGTAAATACAAAGATTAACGATGGAAAATACATGGACCATCCGATGGCTGGCTACTCTGTGGATAATAACCGGACTGACCAATATTTCTTCTTCCCAGGAAACCATTCATCATACTCAGGGTGAAACCAAATTCCTGATCACTGGCAATGCTCAGGCTACATTTTCAACAAATAAGGATGAAAATCAGTTTGGCGACCTCGCCTTTAAACCCATCTTTTTATGGAGTTTATCGGACCGGCTTTTCATTGAATCTGAAATTGAAATTGCTACGGGAGAGGGGAGTGTTGAAGTGGTATTGGAATACGCAAATATGGCCTACCGGATTAATAAATACCTTACGTTTCATGCAGGGCGATTCCTGCCAAAATTTGGCGGTTACTGGGGCCGGTTGGGCGAAGGATTTTTGAATCGATTTTCAACCGACCCGGCAGGATTTGGAGATGGAGGGATCGGGCCGCGTATTGAAATGGGCGCTGGTCTGCAAGGGGGAGCGCAACTAGGCAAGAGCAAAGTAAATTATGATTTTTATATAGCCGATGGTCCGCAGTTGCTGATTGGATCAGTAGATGCACCTGATGAAGCTGGCCAAATGCAATATGAGCCTTATGTTGATAACAACAAGAATAAAGCAATTGGTGGCAGAATCGGCTTTTTGCCCATTCCGTCTTCGACCCTTGAACTTGGTATTTCATTTGAACATGCCGGACAAACCGGCGATCAGCAAACCGAATTTCAGAAGACACCTGCAAATATGTATGCGCTAGATCTGAACTATTATCAGATGATCAACCCAATCAACAGCATCCTGCGCATCAATGGTGAATGGAAAAAAATGGAGGTTGGCGATGTGAACTATCCAAATATAGAAACTGAAACAGGCACTTATACATTTCACAATGCCAGCAGTGCCTACTATGCCCAGGCTTCATTGCGCCCGACCGGTGCAACAAAAACCTGGTTAAACAATACTGAACTTTCCGTTAGATTTTCACGGTTTAATACGCCGGACGGTGCACTTTGGAGTGGTAGTAACCGGACGGATCTTGGAATTGATTATTGGCTAAAATGGAATGCAGTATTCAAATTAGGGTATGAAATCGAGACGGACTTACCGTCAACACTTTTTACCCAACTGGTTTATGGATTTTAATTCTCGCCCTTAAAATAGTTCAATCATGAAACAGAGGACGATCATTCAGGCACTATTTTTCCTTCTATTGCTGATCAGCATGATAATGAGCTGTAAAACACCCGAGTCCATTACCGGGAAGAGTGGAGCCGTATTGTGGAGTGAAAATTGTCAACGTTGTCATAATCTTCCGGCTTCAACGATGTATAATGACGATCAATGGGCTACCATCGGACAGCATATGCGATTAAGGGCCAACCTTACCAATGCAGAACTGGACAAAGTGATTACTTTTCTCCAGAGTTCAAACGCCGACTGATTTTTAGTCAAAGAATGCCGGCAAGCGCCGTCCAACCGGTCTGATGGGATGCTCCCAGTCCTTTACCGGTTTCACCATGGAAATATTCGTAAAACAAAATGATGTCCCGGTATTCCGGGCGGTCAAATAAAGGTAGCTGGTGGTGTACAGGCCGGAGGCCATTGCTGTCGGATTGGAAAATGGACAAAAGGCGCCGGCCAATTTCGCGGGAAGCCGTATCCAGATCCAGGACATTTCCCGAGTGAGCGGGCACCTCGATCCAGAGTGACTTTCCGTAGAATTGATGATAGGTTTTTAACGCGTGCATTAAAAGGTAATTGGTTGGAAACCAAATCGGACCTCGCCAATTGGAATTACCGCCAAAGATTCCGGTTTGGCTTTCACCGGGCTCATAATGCAAACTCAGTTCATGACCGTCAATCCGGACGCGGGCTGGATGATCCTGATGGTACTTTGATACCGAACGGATCCCGAAAGGGCTAAGAAATTCGGATTCGTCAAATAATGTGTTCATCATCCGGAGAAGGCGATCGCGGGGAACCAGGGAGAGCAATACATCGCCGGTTTCATCTGATGATTCAAATACGATGTATTGATGATTTACATGACGCCGCTTTGCAAAATGATCGAGCCGCCGGGCAAATCCGGGTACGTGTTGCAGGAGATCCCTTTTTAGAATGGTAACACCAAACAAGGTACTTAGACCGACCAGTGACCGGACTTCCAGTGGGATCATTTCCCCGTCAGAGCGCAAGTGATCGTAGAAAAATCCCGTCTCATCGTCCCATAACTCTGATGCTAATCCATTGAGTGCGCTGGCAATGCTGACGAAATGTTCAAAAAACTTGGTAGCCATATCTTCAAAGGACGCGTCTTTCGATGCCAGGATCAACGCGATTTCCAGCATGTGTAAGCTATAAAATGCCATCCAGGCGGTGCCATCTACTTGTTCGAGGGTGCAACCCGGAGGAATGCCGTGTTCCCGGTCAAACAATGCGATGTTATCAAGGCCTAAAAAGCCGCCTTCAAATACATTATTACCGTTTCGGTCTTCCCGGGATACCCACCAGGTGAAATTGGCCAACATCTGCTCAAAGACCCTCTTCAGAAAATCATGGTCAATTTCGTGGCCTTTCCTACTCGACTCCAGATGGACGATTTCCAGGGCGGCCCAGGGGTGGATGGGAGGATTCACGCTATCAAAGGACCACTCATAGCCCGGGATTTTACCATTAGGGTGTTGATACCACTCCTGAAGGAGGAGGAGCAATTGGTTTTTCGCAAATGCCGGATCAATGGCGGCAAGCGGAACGCATTGGAAGGCCAGATCCCAGGCGGCAAACCAAGGATATTCCCAGGCGTCCGGCATAGAAATAACATCCGTCGCATTCAGATGCCGCCAGTCCCCGTTACGGATTAAACCCCGTCCGGAAGGTGGTGGCGGATAACCCGGGTCGCCATCCAGCCATACCGCGACTTGATAGCGATAAAATTGTTTATTCCACAGAAGACCAGCAAAAGCCTGGCGACGGATCAGCGCTGTTTCGGCATTAACCTCTCCGTCATCACCGGGTAACCAGATGGTTTGATAAAAGTCATCTGCTTCTTTTCTTCTTTTTTTAAATATTCTAGAAAAGTCATCTGCTGATATTGGCTTTTTAACCTTCTTTTTTCCGAGCCTCAACCTAATTTCCGAAGTTTCACCTGGACTTAATGCAAGGTTATAAACGGGTGCACATTTGGTTCCCTGAGTATTTGGTGCTGAAGATCCGTCATTATGAATGAGAACCGAGTGGAAATAATCCTTGACAAAGGGTGATGGATTTTCTATTCCGAAGCAACGTTCGGTATTGGTTTCATTCTCGGTAAAGAGCAATTGATCCGGTTGATCGAACCATAAATAATAAGACCCCAATTGGTTATGATCCGCTTTCACGCCATGATCAACCGGTTGAATGGTCGGCTTGTCCGGAGCGGACATCCAGGTATTACGAAACCATAAGGTAGGTAAGACCGTCAGTGCCTGTTGGTCATTACTCCGGTTGGTAATGGTAAATTGGATGTAAATATCTTCCGGCGCGGCTTTTGCATACGTGGTCCGTACTTCAAACCAGCCTCCATTTTGCCAGGAATCAGTATCAAATATTTCGAATTCCGGTTGAGTTCGATCGCGGAGCGAATTTGCCCGGACCAGTTCATCGTAGGGGAACTCCTGACAGGGATAAAGGTAAATTTGTTCCATCCAGGAATGAGTCGGCGTATTATCGAGGTAGAAATACATTTCTTTGACATCTTCACCATGATTCCCTTCCTGATTAGTGAGTCCGAAAAGCCTTTCTTTCAGGATGGGGTCTTTTCCATTCCATAAGCAGAGGGCAAAACACAATAATTGATCGGTATCACAGATTCCCGCAATCCCATCTTCGCCCCAACGATAGGATTTGGACCTGGCCATATCGTGGGTAAAATAGTGCCATGGCATGCCATCCGCCGAATAATCTTCACGCACGGTGCCCCACTGCCTTTCCGACAGGTAGGGTCCCCATTTCAACCAGGGTTCCCGACCAGCCAGGTTCTTTTGCATCCGTTGATGTTCAGGAGATGTATTCATCGGATTGGATTACTCAACAAGGCAGCGGCTTGTTCATCTAAAAACCAATCAACGGGGTTGGAGGCCGGCCGAATAAGCTGTGCCGGGTAATTTACCGGGTCCCATTCGCCTTCGATCACCTGATGCACGGCAGAGGCTTTTGCTGAACCAAAGGCCAGTACGGATACCTGCCGGGCCTGATTGATCAATGGAGCACTCATGGAGATGCGAAACTCATCTTCATCGGACACATACAACGAAACAACTGTAGCGGCAGTCTCCTGAATGATGCTCGTGTGAGGAAAAAGAGATGCCGTATGGGCATTATCACCCAATCCCAACAACAGAAGATCAAAGGCGGCAGGCTGGTTATGAAAGTACCGTTGAATTGTAACGGCATACTCTTTTGCCGACTCTTCAGGAGACAACTTCGTATTGATGCGATGGATCCGGGATGCCGGGATGCCTAAAGGATCAAGCAAAATGGTTGTCGCCATCCGTGCATTGTTGCGTTCATGATCCGGGGGTACATAGCGTTCGTCACCAAAAAAGAAAGTGACCTTAGACCAATCAACCTGATCCCGCCAGGGAGATTGGGTTAATAACCGGTACGCCCCTTTGGGAGAATTCCCACCGGTCAACACCAGGCTGCACGAATCATGATCCATGATGGCTGCCTCAATGTGCCCGGCAAGGTATCCGACATAGGCTTGGATCAAAGCATCGGTATCCGGTAGGATATGCAAATTCATCATTTGGGCGTTTGGCTGGATGAGGACAGAGAAAACCAGTGAAAACCATCTTGAGCGATCAGCGCTTCAGCGATTTCCGGCCCCCACGTATTGGCGCTGTAATTGGGAAAATCAATG
This sequence comes from Saprospiraceae bacterium, assembly GCA_020436785.1. GTDB lineage: Bacteria > Bacteroidota > Bacteroidia > Chitinophagales > Saprospiraceae > JAGQXC01. Next base: position 10,286 of record JAGQXC010000301.1, read on the forward strand.
CTTTTTTTACTTTCCCAGGACTGGAGAATCGGCATCAATATCTGCCAGGCTGCTTCCACCTGGTCGCCACGCATGTAAAGGGTCTGATCTCCTTCCATGGTATCCAAGAGCAAGGTCTCATAGGCTTCGGGTGTTTCCTGACCATAAGTCCCATCGTAATTAAATACCAGATCGACCGTATTCAATACCATCTCAAGACCAGGTCGTTTGGCCTGGACCTGCAGGCGAATGCTCATTTCAGGCTGAATACTGATAATCAGCCGATTTTGTCGCCAGTTATCAATGGCCGCATCCGGGAATACCATATGGGGTACATCCCTGAATTGAATGGATATCACCGATGCTGTTTGGTGCAGGCGTTTGCCAGTTCGCACATAAAAAGGTACACCATCCCACCGCCAATTGTCTATGAAAAATTTAATCGCCGCAAAGGTTTCAGTGTTGGAATGTGGATCCACTTGATCTTCTTCCCGGTATCCGGGAACTTTCTGCCCTTCTATCCATCCTTCGAGGTATTGTCCGCGGACAGCATTCTTCTTGATGTCTTCAGGACGGAAAGGCCGCATGGAACGCAAGACATCGACTTTGCGATTCCTGACTTCATCTGCCTGGAAATTGATGGGTGTCTCCATGGCGACCAGGCACAGCAACTGCAGGATGTGATTTTGCACCATATCCCGCAGAGCTCCGGCTTGTTCGTAATAGCCTCCCCGACCACCGATGCCCAACTGTTCCGTTACCGAGATTTGGACATGCTGGATGTAATTGCGGTTCCAGATGGGTTCCAGGATCGAATTGGCAAATCGGAATGCCAGAATATTTTGCACCGTTTCTTTACCCAAATAGTGGTCAATCCGGTAGATCTGGCTTTCTTCAAACAGACTGCAAAGGAGATCATTCAAGGATTTAGCCGATTCGAGATCGTTGCCGAAAGGTTTTTCGACCACCAGCCGGTGGTTTTTGACATCATCAGCCAGGTGATGTTGATTTAGTTGCTTGGCGATCACCGTAAAGAACTCAAAGGAAACCGCCATGTAATAGATGATGACAGGGTCTTGCTGCCATTTCGATTTCAGGGATTCAATGTATTTACCCAGATCGGTGTACGTCTTATCGTTGTTGATGTCTGAAGAATGGTAAGTTATTTTGCCAGCATATTCATTCCAGGCATTTGCATCGGCTTTGCCCGAACGCGAAAACGTATTAACGCCTTCCAACAACTTGTCCCGCATTTCCTCATCGGTATGTCTGGACCGGCCAATGCCATAAATAGCAAATGTTTTTGGCATCCATTGGTCCAGATACAAGTTATAAAGTGCCGGATTGATCTTTCGCCAGTTTAGATCGCCAGTGGCACCGAAAATGACAAAAAGGACAGGTTGATCTCGGTCGATTATCATGTTGGAATTTTTTTTATCAATCATTGAATGATGAACGCTTTAGTGGAATGTCATGAAACACTTGGCCATTGGGTATGAAAAACGCCTTCTTTGCCGACCAGCTCATAGGTATGGGCGCCAAAGAAATCCCGTTGAGCCTGGATGAGATTGGTTGGCAGCCGGGAGGAGCTCAGAGTAACATAGTAGTTCAGGGTTGTTGCATAGATGGGTACGGCATGTCCGGAAGCCATCGCTCTGGATACGACTTGTCGTACGGACGATAAACATTCCTGCAGCAGTCGCCGGATGGATGGCTGCTGAATGAGATGTTCCAGTTCCGGTTGATCTTGGTATGCTTTGTAAATGGATTCCAGGAAACTTGATCGGATGATGCATCCGCCTCGCCAGATGCGGGCTATAGCTGCCAGGTTAAGATGATAGCCATATTCCTGGGAGGCCACGGATAACAAATGCAAACCCTGTGCGTAAATAAGCACCATATTAAAATAAAAAGCTTGCTCCAATTCTGAGACAAGTGCCTGGCGTTCACCTGGCCAGATTTCAGGCATGGTGGCTTCGCGGGCCAGATCTTGTCGTAACGAACCGTATTTGGATAAATCGCGCATGGATACTGCTACATCAATGCTGGGTACCGGAACTTGTAATTCCATGGCAAATTGGGAAGTCCATTTACCCGTTCCTTTAGCTTTGGCTTCATCACTGATATCATCGATCAGCGGATGACCGGACTCCCGGTTTTTTACAGTAAATATTTTGGAAGTAATCTCCATCAGGTAGGATTCCAGTCGTCCCCGGTTCCAAAGGGCAAAAAGACTGGCCAACTCGGTGTTGTTAAAACCGAGTCCTGCCTTTAACAGGGAATAGGTTTCGGAGATCAATTGCATTAGGGCATATTCGATTCCATTGTGTACCATTTTGACGAAATGACCGGAAGCTCCGGGACCGATATAGGTCACGCATGGTTCACCGTTGACCTTGGCGGCGATCGCTTCGAACATAGGCTGTACGTGTTGGTAAGCGGTAGCCTCGCCACCGGGCATCATGCTTGGGCCTTTTCGGGCACCTTCTTCACCGCCGGAAACACCCATTCCAATGAAATGATAACCTTTGCTGGCAAGTGTTTTTACGCGTCGGTCGGTATCGGTAAATTTTGAGTTGCCCCCGTCAATGATGATATCTCCCTCAAGCAAATGAGGAGTCAGATCTGAAACCACAGCGTCAACAATCGGCCCGGCAGGGACCAACAGCATGATTACCCGTGGCACGGTTAATTGTGAAAGAAACTCCTCCAGCGAATTGAATCCCCGGACCTGTTTATTTGCTTTTTCTTTTTCCAGTCGCGCAACCTGTTCCGGATTTTTATCGTAACCAGCCACAGCAAATCCGTGGTCTGCCAGATTGAATAACAGATTGCGGCCCATCGTCCCAAGACCGATCATACCAAAATGAAAGGCGGTTGGATTGGTATTTTCCATGTTTGCTTTTTTTAAATGAATACATCTTCCGAAAGATAAAACGGCTGACTTACAAGTCACCCGATGACCGGATTTCAAAATTTTTGCAGTAAAATCGATCAGGTTGTTTGGGAAGAAATTTTCTGTTTTTTCTTATAAGGGCGGATAATTAATCCAAGGGGGCGGTCATAATTGAAATAATTTCCCATCCAATCAATGAAAGTCACGAGTTTATTTCTAAAACCAACCAAAGACATGATGTGGACAAACATCCAGACAAACCAGGCAAAAGGCCCTTTGAACTTCCACCTGGGCAAATCAACGACGGCGCGATTCCGGCCAATGGTCGCCATGACGCCTTTATTGTTGTAGTTGAAAGGCTCCAAGGGTTGTTTGTTATGCAACCGAAGGAGGTTTTTAGCCAGATGTTTGCCACCCTGGATGCCAACCTGGGCCAGCATCGGCAATCCTTTGGGATTGGTTGAGTCTGCATGCGAGGCGACATCGCCGAGGACAAAAACGTGGTCGTACCCGGGTACCTGATTGTATTCATTGACCTTAATCCGGTTTCCTCCTACGATCAAATCGTTGGGAATTCCCGGGATGGGGTTTCCCTTTACGCCGGCGGTCCAGATGACATTGTCAGACTGAAACTTTGATCCGTCCTTCAATTGAATCCAATTATCTTCATAACTGCTCACCATCGAATTAAGATGGACGGTCACCCCCAGTTCCTTAAGGTAATGGAGACTGCCTCCGGAAGCATTGTCCGACATATTACCCAACAACTCGTCACCCGCTTCAAATAAATGAATCGACATATGGGTAAAATCGATTTGGGGAAAATCCTTGGGTAATACATAGTGCTTCATCTCGGCCAATGCCCCAGCCAGTTCGATGCCGGCGGGGCCTCCACCAATGATGGCGATGTTCATTAATTCATCCCGGTCATCCGAATCGTAAGCCGCAATGGCTTTTTCCAAATTTTGCATCAAATAACTGCGAATATCCAGGGCATCAGGTACCGACTTTAACGTCAGTAATTCGTCTTTGATCGGTTCGAAATTGAAAAAATTGT
>JAGQXC010000302.1 GCA_020436785.1 Saprospiraceae bacterium
ATCTGCCATTTTCCACCATCGGACCCATTCCCGGCCTGGCTGCAACAAGCGTCCTTTTTTCAGATGGTGCGCACGGCTGGTGAATTGTCCATCGTCTGTCCTGAGGATGTTGTTCCTCCGGACACAGTCAGCAATGGCGGATGGCGGATACTGGAAGTGGAAGGTCCGCTCGATTTCGCATTGACCGGAGTCCTGAACCGGATCACGGCACCCCTCGCTGCAGCCCGGATTTCTTTATTTGCCATCTCCACCTATCTTACTGATTACGTTTTGGTGAAAGAAGAACAGCTCGAACGAACCTTACATGTATTACAGCAGTCTGGTTGGTTCATTGTGTGATTCCCTTAACCTTCGTTGGTATTTAACGTTAGATTTACGCTATGGAGGAAACAAATAACCGGTCGCTTAAACGGTCTATGCGGCTTTACTTTACCAGTGTTCGGGAAGGATTATCGGAGGAGGAACGTTCAAGTCATTCCACGGAAATTTGCCAGCGACTAAGGGAATCACTGGTCGCCTGGAAGGCACACCGGCTGCACACCTACCTGCCCATGGGGAAGGAAGTAGATATTTGGCCCCTAATACGGTGGGCTTTAAGCACTGGGATGGAAATTACCATTCCCAAAACCCTGCCCCGGCGAGAGCTGCTCCATCTTAGACTGGTGGAACCGCTGGATCTGATTGAAGGACGGTTCGGCACCTTTCATCCCCGGGAAGAAATTCCCAGTTTGGGATTTTTCGATGTGATTCTGGTTCCCGGACTTTCCTTTGATGTACAGGGTAACCGGTTGGGATATGGCGCCGGATATTACGATCAATTCCTTAAAGAACAACCCCAAGCCATCAAAGTTGGCATCTGCTATGCCGATCAACTGGCCACTAAGGTACCCCAGGATGACCACGATGTACCCATGGATGTGGTAATTACCGAGATGGGATTATCTTCCGATCTGACCGGATAAAGTTTTCCTGGCATTATCTCTGGTTGGTCGCCGGAGGGAAAAAAGTAATGCAGCGCCGGAAAATGGCAACCCTCCATTTTGCGTTATTTCCCAAAGTGCTTACCATGCGTCCTCTGCTTTTATTATTGATCGTGATCAGCGGAATGGCAACCATTCATGCCCGGATTATTCCCATTGGTCCAGGCCGGGAAATAACCCGGCTAAGCCAGGCCAATGGAATGGTCGGCCCTGGCGATACCCTTCTGTTGGATGATGGCCTTTATTCCGATGGTTCCCAGTTTCTGGAGGATTGGACCGGCGATGCACTTCATCCGATCGTCATCCTCGCAAAGAATGAACATCAAGCCATCTTCCGGGGTGGCACCGAGGCGATCCATTTGATCCGTTGTGCATTCCTGCAGCTGGAAGGTCTCGTCGTCGAACAACAGACTGGAAATGGGATCAACATTGATGACGGTGGCAATTATACCACTCCAACCCATCACATCACCGTACGTAACTGCATTTTCCGGGACATGGCCGCCGACGGCAACAACGATTTGCTCAAATTATCCGGATTGGATGATTTCCTGGTGGAGGGTTGCTCTTTTACCAATGGGGGCGACGGCGGCAGTGGCATCGATATGGTTGGTTGCCACCACGGGATTATCCAGGATAATTATTTTGATCAGGCCGGCGTGAGCGGCATTCAGGCTAAGGGAGGAACTCAATTCATCCGGATTCAACGCAATATCCTGAAAGATCTGGGTCAACGTGCCTTGAACCTGGGTGGCAGTACCGGCTTAGAATATTTCCGGCCACCCCTGGACCTTCCAATTAATGATGCCTTTGAGGCAGCTGATCTGGAAGTTTTTTCGAATCTGTTCCTGGGTAGTAGGTCTCCGATCGCTTACGTAGGCAGCATCCGGGTCCTGGTCATCAACAATACCATCTATCACCCGGCCAATTGGGTGGTCCGCATCCTGCAGGAGACCACGGAGCCCGGATTTTTGGCCTGTGCTGAAAATGTTTTCCAGAACAACCTGATCATCCTGGACCAGGACCTCACCGAAGTGAATGTTGGACCGAATACGGATCCGGAGTCATTCACCTTCAGCCACAACTTGTGGTACAATGAGGCATCCCAATCGTGGAGCCCTCAACTGCCGGTTGCAGATGCCGGCCAGATCATCGATGATCCCCAATTGGCCAAGCCGGCTGATGGCAATTTCCAACCTGCACCGACCAGTCCGGTGGTTGGGCAGGGAAACCCGGACCGTGCACCGGAAACCGATTTTTGGGGCAATCCATTTCAGGTGCCACCATCGATTGGCGCCATCGAAGGGCTTATTGCCACCACCGCCCGGCAGCCTTTCCCTGATACCCCTGCCTTATCCATTGAACCTTCTGTCGCCACTGACTACCTTACTATTCGCTTTCCATATTCCGGAGGTTATGTGCGCATCATCAACATCAAGGGCGTGACCCTGATAGACGGTGAGGTGGTTGATTCGCCGATGCGTTTCGACATCACCAACCTGGTTCCGGGATTCTATTTCGTACGCTGGGAAGGTGACCGACCAGGTTTTGCAATACGGAAATTTGTGAAAATGTAGACCGTTGTATTCGCCCGGAGGTAAAAAAAGTCCCGTTTACACCCCTGCAAATCCATCTTACGGCATAACTCCATGATTTCCGGTGAGGAGGACTGAATTTGGAACTGAAAATAACCTGATCCAAATCCATTCGCCTTATGAAATTACACGTCATCATCGCCTTCGTCATCGGCATTGCCGGCAATTTTCACGGAATACCGGTTAACGCTTCTACTGTGTTGCCACGGACGTCCGAGCCGCCCCGGATCGATGGCAGTCTGGAGGATCCGGCCTGGCAACATGCTCTGGTGCTTCGTGAATTCAAAACCATTCACCCGGATTACGGACTGCCTCCTTCGGAACAAACAGAAGCTTACATCACCTACGATCATGCGAACATCTACTTTGCCGCCTATTGCCACGATGCCGATCCGGACAAAATAAAGGCTAGTCTTTCCGCCAGGGATCAGCTTAATGGCGACGACTGGGTAGCGTTCTGTCTGGATGCGGATAACGATGAATTGTCTTCTTATTTCTTCTTGTCCAATCCATTAGGCATCCAGGTGGATGGCACACTGGATGCAACTGCCTCACCGGATGTCCTGCTGGATCTGGTCTGGAAAAATGCCAGCCAGAGAACGGCAGATGGATACATTATCGAAATGGCTATTCCCTTCCATAATTTACGCTTCAGGAATAGTGATTCATTGGAGATGGGGTTTAAAATTGCCCGGTTTATCAGCCGTCGGTCCGAAGAGGCCGATTTCCCGGAATTGCGGCCCGAATGGGGAGCAGCCTTAGCCCAGTTTCAAAAAATAACCTTAACGGGAATCAAAAGCAAAAACATCCTGGAAGTGATTCCCGCACTGACGGTTGCCCGCAAAGACCGGATGGAAGCCGGCACCTACCACACCGGAAAATGGAAGACGGATTTTGGAATGACCGCCAAGATCGGTCTTACTTCCAATCTTACCTTGGATGCGACGTACAATCCTGATTTCTCCCAGGTGGAAGCCGACGCCAGCCAAATCGATGTCAATTTGCGTTCGGCTTTATTCTACCCGGAAAAACGGCCTTTCTTTCAGGAAGGACTGGATTTATTTGGATTCAGTGCCAATCTGGACGGCACGTACCTGCAGCAAGTGGTTAACACACGCTCCATTGTTGATCCCCGGGTAGGCTTGAAATTAACCGGGCGGGCAGGAACGAAGAATGTGCTGGCATCATTATATGCCCTGGATGAATATCCGGGCACACTCGGCAATCAGCCTTCGGGAAAGAATGCCCATTTCTCGGTACTCCGGTACGGCCGGCTGCTCAAGGCCGACAGTTACCTGGGAGGCTTATTGACCGGTTGGAACTACGATGGCCAGGCCAACTACGTGACCGGAGTCGACGGCCGGTTGCGGACAGGTAATCAGAGCAAATTGGAGTTTCACGGATTTGAATCCTTTGATCATTCTCAAGGTGGCGGCGTCCATGGTCATTCCGTAGGCGTGGCCTGGCGTTTTGACGCGCGTGTTTGGAATTTCCGTCTGGGAGCATATGACATTTCAGACCAATTCAACACGCGCCTGGGTTACGTAACCCGTACCGGCATATCCACCTTTCCCTTCGTGGTATCCCGGAACTTTTATTATGAAAAGAAATTAGTGCAACGGATATCCCCCTATTATTGGTCCAGACATGGATTCGACCATACGGCCAATTTATGGGAAACCATGAACGTGCTCGGCCTGGAGTTTGGCTTACCCAGACAAAGTGAAATGGTGGTGTCGGCCTCGCTGGCCAATGAAATCTTTTCCGGAAAGCGATTTAACCGAAATGCCGTGCGCCTGATGGCCAACAGCCAACCCTGCAACTGGCTGGGTGTGGGTATGGAGTGGCGCTATGGAAATGGTATTTATTACAATCCGGAGGATCCCTATGATGGGCGGGAAAACGTGCTGAGTGCAACCATCCGCCTCCAGCCGTTTACCAAATTATCCACTCAGCTGGCAGTGAATTTCGCGGACTTTCATCGCAAGGCTACCTCTGAATTGCTCTATGAGGTAACTATCTGGCGCAATATTACTATATGGCAATTCAACAAATATTTATTCTTGCGCTCCATTTCTGAATACAATACGTATACACATAAGCTTCGCGAAGACCTGCTTTTGTCATTCACGTGGATCCCCGGGACGGTCATTTATCTGGGATATGGTTCGCAATTTGATAAATTGGCGTGGAATGGAACGGATTACATCCCCGATGATCATTTTCTGAATAGCGAGG
>JAGQXC010000303.1 GCA_020436785.1 Saprospiraceae bacterium
TTCAAAAGCTACCAGCCGTCTGCCTTTAACCGGCGATACACCCAATGGTTCCTGGACATGGTAGGCAAGATCAATGCAAAAAAAATACCCATCATGGCCGGGACCGATTGCCCGATTTTTTATCAACCACCCGGACGCAGCTTACATCAGGAGCTGGTGGTCCTGGTGGAGGCGGGGCTGACCCCTTTGGAAGCTTTGCAGTCCGCCACCTTGAATCCGGCCCGGTATTTTGGGCTCCAAAACGAATTGGGAACCGTCACCGAAAACAAATGGGCCGACCTGGTCATCCTTGACGACAATCCCTTGGTTGACATCAACAATACCCGGAAGATCCATGCGGTGATCAAGCAAGGAAAATATTACGACCGGGATGCTTTGGATCAATTGCTGGACAACCTGAAAAATCAATAATGCTTTGTGTCAAAGCGTAACTTGCTTTACAAAAATGAACGGTAACGGGTATCGCACCAATTACCGGCTGAACCGGTAAGACGCTTTGACCAGAAAAATATTGCGCGCATCGATGGCAAACAAATTATCCAGGTCCTGACCAAGGTTAAATTGGCCCATGGACACGGCATCACTGCGGGTTTGGGACCAAACAACATACAATACCGATCCGGGTTTGTACTCCCAACGAACGACCAGATTGGAAAGAAATTCTTTAAAGTTAAAATCAGGGGTTCCGACTGAATACGAGGTTGCGGTACCGTCCTCATGAAACTCGATCTGATCATCCCGGGTGAATACTTCATTCGGACCATAATGATGAAACCGCTGGTTGTAGGTGGCTGCTTTGGCATTGGTGATGTATTTCAGCGCATCGTACCGGGCCGCGGCAATGAACGGTTGTCCCCAGTATTGGATGGTCAGATCCGGCGTAATGGTGTAGTTCAACCTCAATGACATCCCCAGCACATTTTGATCGATGCTCCCAAACAAATAGCGGGTCTGTTCCCCTAAAGGAATCTGATCAATGTATTGGAGTTCGTTGATGTTTTTCTGAAAGTAAGCGTTCACACTGGTCTGTAAAGATTTCGTCGGCCGGTAGCTGAAGTTCAGGCTTTGATAATAACCTTTGCGGTAGGACTCCTGGCTCCAATTTTGTGAAAATTCCCAACCGATCTGCCAGGGCTTCTGGTCATTGGTGCTCAGGTAGCCCCACCAGTTGTACGTTGTCGGTACGAGCAGCGCCGGTCCACCACGCAAAGCCGTCGTGTACAATGACTGTCCGTTGATATTCACCCCGGTACTAAGATGCCAGTAGTTGGTAAATTGGGTATGCAGGTTGATGTTTCCACCCAAACCAAGGTTTTCCCAGCCAAAGTCGGACACTTGCCATTGGTTGAAATTAATCGAGAAATTACGGAAGATCTTATAGGGTTTATAGACCCGGTAACCCACCCAAATGACTTCAAACAGATTGTCCGCTTCCGGCATGTATCCCGCATCGTTCAGCTCCAGGCCGGGTGACTTCCAGGCCATGGCGGCCATAAAGCGCAATTTGCCACTGAATTTACCCAGCAGGGCCTTACCGCCAAAGCCCAACAATTCTTGTTTGCGTGGATCCAGGATCTTGTAGTCCTGATCCGGACGTTGAAAATTATGGACAAAGGAAGATTGCACGGATTCAATGGATTCGGCGGAACCCTGAATGCGGCTGAAGTAGTTACTCAGCGAAAACTCATAGGTTCGGTTTTTCCATTTGTGGGTGAAGTCTACGCCTCCGGTCAGGGCGTTCTCGGGCAGGTATTGCAAATAAACTTGATTGATCTGACGGTTGACCGAGGTAATCATCCCGCCCAGGATGGTATTCCCGGCGTTAAAATCCTTTTGCACCCGGCCGACCAGGTAATTGGTGAGGGGTTCTACGGTGGACTTTCGTTCAGGACCTTCACTGGTGCTGATGGCGGCATGTTCTTCGGCAGTAACACTTTCGAGAATGCCGATGGATAGTCCTTTCTGCGTCTTACCAGTCAATTTAGCCGCCCCCAAAATGGAGGTAAATTCCGGTGATTTGATGTATTCACCATCCAATAAGTTCGGATCATAATGAGGCCTTCGTCCGATCCTCCGGGAGTAAAAGAGATTCTCGCTACCCAGATCCCCGTCGCCAAAGAGCAATGGAAAATTGAAGATGTTCTTGCCTTCAATGAACAACAAGCGTTTTTCTTCAAAAAATAATTCCTGGGTCGTCAGGTTCACCCGGGATGGATCCGCTTCAACCTGACCAAAATCAGGGTTAATGGAGAAATCCAGGGTAAAATTGTTACTTAAACCAAGCTTGCCATCCACACCGGCATTCAGCGTGTTCGTAGCGCCCTTGTTGTGATAAGGATCTCCGGCAATGCTGGCATAGCGATCGGTCTGGGCCACCACGTAGGGAGCGATCTCCAGAGGCAACTTGGGCTCCAGATTGGTTAAATTGTCCAGCGTAGCGAATTGAGAAACCCATCCCGACTGGGCTCGGGCGGCAGGTTGCCATACGATGGTTTCATCTTTGCGAAATAGTTTACGAGCAACCTGGATGCCCCAGGTTTGCTGATCTGCTTTCTTAAAACGCAATTGGGTCAGTGGGATCTTCATTTCACTGTACCAGCCTTCCTGATCCCGTGAATTTTTCACATACCAGGTGGGATCCCAGGAAGGGTCTTCATTTTCTCCGTCATTGCTTACGATAAAATCGAACTTGACCCCGGCGGCACTCGCCACAAAGGTAAAGGCGGTCCGGTGGTCAAAATAAGAATCGAACTGGACTCCTACGAAATCCCCGTCGATGTCATCCCGGCGGGTGAGCCGGTGTACGATGCTGTCGGGCGAGCTGTCGTAAGCCTTAAATCCCAGATAAATGAAGTTGTCGTCGTAAGCAAGCGCAAAGGCGGTAGCTTGTGATGGTGCTGCGTTTTCAATGGGTTCATACTGTACAAAATCACGGTGCCATTCCAGGGTTTGCCAGAAAGGCTCGTTAAAATGTCCATCCACATTCATCTCCGGGACATCCACCCGGACTGCTTGTAATGACTTCGTTGGATACTGAGCGGCAAGCGAAAATGAGAATAACAGGCAGTACAAAAGCAGCCCAAGAGCATTTTTCATCAGGTTCATCTAGTCTGGTTGTACCGGTAAGACGGATGGAAGTGGCGATTGGTTGCAGGAAAATGGAAGTTTTCTTTCACCACGGTCTCATCATGCGAGCAGCCTTGACCAGGACTATTGAAATTGAAAGGCAAAATAACTGCACGACGTCGTCCCGGTATTCCGGATGCCATGGGGAATTTCCGACTCAAGAAAATACAAATCGCCCGGTAGTCCCCGGTGATCTTGACCTCCTATGGACATTTCCGTTGCTCCATCCATCATCAAAATAAATTCTGCTGCCCGATGGGTATGCGGTGGGTGACTTTGTAATCCCGCATTCAGCGTAGTCATGTGCATTTCGTAATGGGAGCATAGTGCCGTAGACCGATCGAAAAACCGTCGGATACCGCCTTTATCATGGGCGACAAAAGGAATCCGGTCCCAATCCATGATGAAGGCTGAATCTGGCGTGAAATCCCAATCAGTCTCCCTGGATTTGCCATAAGTAATGGTATAAACCTGACCCGCACTGGCCAGTTCATTGACCAATTCACAAGCAACTCCAACCGGGACGAACACCACACTGCCCGGCCCCACTGATGCGCTAAGTTGATGAACGGTAACACGATATTCTCCGGTACGAATGATCAGGAGTTGTTCACTGGCGGTGTCCTTCGGCAAATGGATGTTGACCTGCCCACGCAACTCCAATACCCTGACAACAAGATGATCGAGATCGCGGGTGCTGCCGGAAAGCATGGTTTGCTGGCGTCCAAAGTCCGTTTGCAGCATTTTTTGTTCTTCGAACCGGTAGACGCCCGAAGGTATTGGGCTGCCGGCATTTAACTGCAATAAAAGAAAGCAGACTATCCGGAAGAAAGCAATCATGACGGTGGCTTTCTTTCCAAGATACATAAAGTCGTTCAGGATGCCGGAAGGAAGGAAGATCGCACCTTTATCACCCATTCCTGAATGTCTTTGCCCAATAACTGGCAAGTGTCGACCTGTTGTTGTTCGAGGAGAACCAGACTTTTGCGAATGGCATGTTGAAGTTGGTGTGTCGGGGCAAGGCCAATATTGGACTGCAGGTATTGAGTCATCATCTGCAGATCGTGCCAATCCCCGATGTCCTTAGCCAGTGCTTTTGCGCCCTGTAATTCATTGGCATTCAATATATTATATCCCAACATGGAACAGATTTTATCCAATTCAACCATTCTCTTTAAAGCGGTGCGTGTGTCATGGATGGAGTCCTCGTCGTGTTCGGATGGTTTTTGTTCAATGACATGAAAATACTTGTCCCGTAATTGGATGGTCGCCTGCCGAACTTCCTCGGAAGGGTGAATTGCCAACCATTTTTGCAATGATTTGGAAGCTCTGAAAGCATTTCCGTGTTGGGCGGCAATACAATCCCTGAACTTCTTGTCGGCCTTTTTCAGGGATCCTTCAACATCCATTATTTGCAAGGGCACATCTCCCCATGGCTTACTGGCGATCAGTCCGACAACGACCTGGACATCCCGCAATTGACCGGCGCAAAGGAACAGGTTTCGTAATGAACGATGCAATCGGTGGGTCTTTTTCCGACCTTCATCCATTTGTCTTAAAACGGCCAGGATCACCCGAAGTCGCTTGATCACCAAGCGGAGCCGGTGGACCGCTTGTTCATCGGTTTTTTTCCGCAATAACTTTAACAGGTGGCGCACATCGTGCAGAGATTCCATCAATAAGGTAGAAAGTGACTTGCCCACGGCTTCGTGGTTTTTCATATGGCGCTTTGAATAAGCCCCTAAAGTAGTCAACCTGCCGGGACGCCGATTGTTTATACCGGTGAAAATTGGTATGGATTCTGCCAATCCGGCCATGTGCGATCAACTCCGGAATCCCCGGATTGGTCGAAGAATCCCTTCTATTAGACTAATAATCCCGGGAGTTCTTCCGTTTATTTTTAGTTTGGAACCATTCATATATACCTGATGATTGCACTGCGCGACATACGCAAGGCCTACGCGACTGAGTTTACCCGTTTGGAAGTCCTCAAAGGGATAGATCTGACAATCGAAGACGGCGAATACGTGTCCATTATGGGATCATCCGGATCCGGCAAATCAACGCTTCTTAACATTCTGGGAATCCTTGATGATTACGACAGTGGCACCTATCACCTGGATGGGACACTGATTTCCAAAAATCTCTCCCAAAAGGAAGCCGCCTATTACCGAAACCGGTTCATTGGATTTGTATTCCAATCCTTCAACTTGCTGAACTTCAAAACGGCCCAGGAAAATGTGGCCTTACCGCTTTATTACCAGAAGATTAGCCGTAAAGAACGTGCTGACCTGGCTATGCATCACCTGGAACAGGTAGGACTTGCCGATTGGGCCACGCATTTTCCCAATCAAATGTCCGGGGGCCAGCAACAGCGGGTGGCGATCGCCCGGGCACTGGCGACCAGTCCGAAAGTGATCCTGGCAGATGAGCCAACCGGAGCGTTGGACAGTAAGACATCCCACGAGGTCATGGAGATCTTCGACCGGGTGAACAACGAAGGCAGGACCCTCATCATTGTCACCCATGAAATGGACATCGCTCACCGGACAAAACGCATCATTCATATCAAAGATGGCATCATCATAAATCAGGACGAATGATCGATCTGGATAAGTGGAACGAAATCTTTGAGAGCATCAAGCGCCACAAACTGCGGACCGCATTGACCGCTTTGGGAGTGTTTTGGGGTATTTTCATGCTGGTCATCCTGCTTGGTGCAGGTCAAGGATTGCAGAACGGTGTGGAATACCAATTCGAAGGCGATGCCACCAATAGCATTCGATTATCGGGCGGTTGGACCTCAAAAGCCTACAAGGGATTGCCCAAAGGCCGGCGCATCTATTTGAACAATGAAGACATTAAAATCCTGCAACGGGATTTTCCGGAAGTGGATGACATCTCCGGACGGGTATTCCTCCGTGGCAACCAGCAAGTGCGGTATAAGGATAAAATTTTCGCCTATTCGGTACGTGGAGTAGCACCGACCATTGCCTACCTGGAACAATTCATGATGGTACAAGGCCGCTTTCTCAACGATGGCGACGACCACCTGCTGCAAAAGAATGCCGTTATTGGCACCCTGGTCAAAGAAGAATTGTTTGGAAAAGAAACCGATGCGGTTGGCAAGGAGATCAATATTGGCGGCATTGTCTATAAAGTCGTCGGGGTCTATTACGACCGCGAAGGCGAACAGTCCCTGCGGGATATTTACATCCCCATTACCGTAGCCCAAAAAGTCTATCAGGGGACCGAATACGTCAACAACATTTGGTTCTCAACGGTAGACGTTGATCTTGATCAGGCCAAATCGCTGGAAAACCGGATTCGCCGGATGATGTCGGCCAAATACCTGTTCGATCCCGAGGATGTTCGGGCCATGTGGGTATCCAACGCCATCGAAGAATATCAAAACTTTCAAAACCTGTTTGCCGGCATCAAAGCATTTCTGTGGTTTGTCGGGTTAGGCAGTCTTTTTGCCGGAGTCATTGGTGTAAGTAACATCATGTTGATCATCGTCAAAGACCGTACCCGGGAGATCGGCGTTCGCAAAGCCCTGGGAGCAACTCCGGGATCGATCGTGAATATGATCCTATCCGAATCCATATTCATCACCTTGATGGCCGGATACTTCGGCATGATCCTCGGATTGGTCGTGCTTTATTTTGCCAGCAGCATTGAATCGGAGTTTTTCCGCCGTCCGGAGATCCATCTGGGTGTCGGGTTCCTGGCGATTCTGATCCTGGCCATCGCCGGAGCACTGGCCGGGTGGGTACCGGCACGACAAGCATCCCGCATTAACCCCGTCATCGCCATGAAAGCAAGATAATTATGTTCAATCGAGACACCTGGCAGGAAATATGGATGACCATCAAACAGCATAAGCTGCGCACCTTTCTGACGGTACTTGGCGTATTCTGGGGTGTCTTTATGCTGATCTTTATGCTGGGCATGGGTTCCGGTTTGGAAAATGCCGTCTTCCGGGATTTCGGTAACCGGGCCACCAACATCATGTATGTGTGGAGCAGCTCCACCTCGCTCCCCTATCAGGGTTACCAGCCGGGCCGATACCCCCGTCTCAATTTTGACGACCTGGAAGCGATCAAACAACAAGTCAAGGGCGTGGGCTTCATTGCACCCCGTACGCGGCAGGATGCCAAAGTCGTTCACGGCGAGACAGCAGAAACGTATGAGATCC
Source organism: Saprospiraceae bacterium (assembly GCA_020436785.1). Taxonomy (GTDB): domain Bacteria; phylum Bacteroidota; class Bacteroidia; order Chitinophagales; family Saprospiraceae; genus JAGQXC01. Next base: position 7,325 of record JAGQXC010000303.1, read on the forward strand.
GCGGCGAACTGAGTCAGATGATCAAAGTGGAAGCACTCAAAGTTTACCACGGGCGTTACATCAGTGACCTGGATAATGAAGAAAGCCGGAAAGTGGCTGTCCTCGGTACCCGCACCGCCGAAGTTTTCTTCGGTAAAGACATTGAAAAAGCCATCGGAGAATACGTCACCATCAATGGGGCGGAATTCTTAGTGGTCGGTATATTTGGCCCCGAGGTCATCAAGCCGTGGACCGAAGACGACCAGGAAGCGGTGGTGATCCCATTGACCACCATGCACCGCACCTTCGGTCTGGATGGACGGGTTCATTACTTCGCGGTAAGCGCCAAGGAGGGCTACCGGATTTCGCAGATTGAACCGCAAGTCCGGAGTTTACTGAAAGCACGTCACCATGTGGCACCCGATGATCCCCGCGGCATCAGTGGTTTTAACCTGGATGCCCAGTTTCGCAAAATTCGGGGTTTGTTTGACGGCATCTCGGCCTTTCTTTGGATCGTAGGCATCGGCACCTTACTGGCCGGCATCGTCGGCGTGAGCAACATCATGCTGATTGTCGTGAAAGAACGCACCAAAGAAATCGGCATCCGTAAGGCCATCGGAGCAACCCCGGCTTCGATCATCAGCAGCATCCTGACCGAATCCATATTTATCACTGCCGTTTCCGGATACCTTGGCCTGTTGGCCGGCGTACTGGTCATCGGCGGCATCAATTTCCTCATGGAACAATCCGGCGTGGAATCACAAATGTTCTACAATCCGGAAGTCAACCTGGGCATTGCCGTCGGCGCGATGATCCTGCTGACCATTGCCGGCACGGTGGCAGGACTGATTCCAGCCATCCTCGCTGCCCGGGTCAACCCGGTTATCGCACTGAAAGACGAATGATGAAAATGGGGTGTGAGGTATGAGGTGTGGGGTATGGGGTACGGGGTGTGGGGTCAACCAGATTAACAGATAAACAAATCAACTTATAATACATGAATCGCGGTTGTTTTATCAGTACAATAGTGGCGGTCGGCATTCTTACCATCGGCCTGGTGTTTTATTTCGTGCAACAACGGAAAAAATCCCCCGATAATCTGCGCTTTGAGAAGCCGGTCTATGGAGATGTCATCAAAAAGACCGTAGCGACCGGAACCATCAAGCCACGGCTGGAGATCAATATCAAACCCCAGGTATCCGGTGTCATCGAAGAATTGTACATCCAGGAAGGCCAGGTGATCGAGAAAGGCCAGCAAGTCGCCAAAATCCGCCTGATACCCAGCCAGATCAGTATCAATCAGGCTCAGACCAACGTCGAATTGTCCCAGCTCCAGGTCAAGGAAGCCGAGCGTGAACTCGAACGGCAGCAGAAGATTGCCGCCCAGAGTCTTGACGTCGAAAGTGCCCGTCTTAATTACGAAAATGCCAAACAGGAGGAAGAGCGCCAACGACGCCTGCGTGATGAAGGCATCATTTCCGCCCAGGAATACAATCGGGTCCAACTGGATCTGGAGTTGCGTAAGACCACCTATGAGAACACCAAAATATCGTCGGAAAACACCCTGAAGCAGTTTGAGACGACCCTGGACATCCGCCGGCAGGAATTGCGCTCGGCGATTGATAATCTCCAGTTGCTCAAGGAAGGTGCCGCAAAAAATTCCAAACAGGTGTCCAACATCGTTACGGCCCCGGTATCGGGAATGGTGCTCGATATCCCGGTAGAAGAAGGTTCGTCGGTCATCGAACGCAATAACTTCAATGAAGGAACCACCGTGGCCATCATTGCCGATATGAACGCACTGATCTTTGAAGGCAAAGTCGATGAATCCGATGTGGGACGTTTGAAGGAAGGCATGCCACTGATCCTAAAAATTGGGGCCATCGACAGTTCGGCCATTGATGCATTTCTCGAGTTCATCTCACCACGAGGGGAAAAGGAAGAAGGCACGGTCAAGTTCGAAGTGCGGGCTGCGGTCAAACCGACGAATGAAATCTTTCTCCGGGCTGGCTACAGTGCCAATGGTGATGTGATCATGGAGAAAAAAGTCGACGTCCTGACTGTTAAAGAACGCGACATCATTTACGATGACGAAAAAGCATTCGTGGAAGTGAAGAAAGGAGATAAAATTGTCGAAAAAGTCCCCATAACCACCGGTATTTCCGACGGATTGATCACTGAGGTCACCAGTGGTCTGGACACCTCCATGCAAGTAAAGGTTCAGCAGGAAGTTGCCCAGCCGGCTGACTCCGGAAATTAATTCAAA
>JAGQXC010000304.1 GCA_020436785.1 Saprospiraceae bacterium
CCGGGTCCAGATCGGAACCAAATTTGGCAAATGCTTCCAGCGAGCGGTATTGCGCCTGATCCAGTTTAAGCGTACCGGCCACTTTTTTCATGGACTTGATCTGGGCCGATCCACCTACCCGGGAAACCGAAATACCCACGTTGATGGCGGGACGAACTCCGGCGTTGAACAAGCCGGATTCCAGGAAAATCTGTCCGTCGGTAATGGAGATCACGTTGGTCGGGATGTACGCGGAAACGTCGCCGGCCTGCGTTTCAATAATCGGCAATGCGGTCAGCGATCCACCACCTTTAACCAGCGGTTCCCCTTTGTCATCCTTCGCATTCTTCAACGAATCGGGAAGGTCGTTCATGTTGCGGGCAATCTCATCGTTGTTGATGATCTTGGCGGCACGCTCAAGCAAACGGGAGTGCAGGTAGAAGACGTCACCCGGATAGGCTTCCCGGCCCGGTGGGCGGCGTAACAGCAGGGAAACTTCACGATAGGCCACGGCTTGCTTGGACAAATCATCGTAGATGATCAACGCCGGACGGCCGGTATCCCGGAAAAATTCACCAATGGCAGCACCTGCAAAAGGAGCGAAGAACTGCAAAGGGGCGGGATCGGAAGCCGATGCACTGACGATAACCGTATAATTCATCGCGCCTGCTTCTTCCAGGGTTTTGGCTACCTGGGCGACGGTCGAGGATTTCTGCCCAGAAGCAACATAAATGCAATAGACCGGAACTCCCCGGTCGTAGAATTCCTTCTGGTTAATGATGGTGTCAATGGCAATGGCCGATTTTCCGGTCTGGCGGTCACCGATAATCAATTCCCGCTGGCCACGACCAATCGGTATCATGGAGTCAATGGCTTTGATACCGGTCTGGAGCGGTTCGTTAACCGGTTGGCGGTAGATGACACCAGGCGCTTTCCGTTCCAGAGGCATTTCATACATGGTTCCCGGAATTGGGCCTTTCCCGTCGATCGGATTCCCCAGCGGGTTAACCACCCGGCCAACCAGACCTTCACCGACCTGTATGGAAGAAATCCGCCCGGTCCGGCGCACCGTAGAACCTTCTTTGATGCCATCGCCAGGACCCATCAATACGACCCCAACGTTGTCTTCCTCAAGGTTAAGCACGATGGCTTGAACCCCGTTTTCAAACTCAACCAGTTCGTTGGCTTGCGCTTTATTGAGGCCATAAATACGGGCAATACCGTCACCAACCTGCAGGACGGTGCCGATTTCCTCTAATTCTGTTTCTGATTTAAAACCGGATAATTGCTGTTTAAGTATCGCGGATATTTCATCTGGTTTTACATCAACCATATCGAATAGATTATAAGTTGTTAACGAATGTTTGGGCCTAAGCCACTTGTTTATTGATCAATTGCTTACGCATGGTTTCCAATTGGTGCTGCACCGATGCATCGTATAATTTGTCATCAAATTCGAGGACGAAACCACCGATCAGATCCGGATTTACTTCCGGTATCAATTCAATATGCTCCCGGGTCACCTGGCTGGACGCGAGTTTTGCCTTTACTTCAGCCAAAAACTTCTCGTTGACCGGGGTGGCGGTAATCACTTTCACGGTAGTGATGCCTTTCAGTGCTTTATACTGCTGGATAAATTCATCAGCCATTTCAGGCAACAAATCCTCACGGCCTTTCCGGGCCAGGATATGCAGGAAGGAAAGCGTCAGGTCATCAAATTTGCCTTTAAACAGCACATCCATAATGGATTGCTTTTTGTCGGCATGAATGATCGGGCTTTTAAGCATCAGGTAAAAATCACGACTCTTCAGGGCCGCTACAAAACCGTCCACATCCGTTTTTACACGCTCAAGCTTCTTCTGGTCAATGGCCAATTCAAGCAAGGACTTGGCATACCTGGTCGCTACACGGGTTACCGACATGGATTAAGGATTTATTTCTTTAATCAATGACTCAACGTAAGCAGTCTGTTCTTTGTCTTGTTCCAGTTGCTTGCGGATGACTTTTTCGGCGATATCGATGGCCATTGCGCCTACCTGATTCTTCACCTCAAGGAGTGCCGCCTTCTTTTGACTTTCGATCTCTGCCAGGGCATTGGAAATGATCCGGGAAGACTCCACCTTAGCTGACTCACGAGCTTCGGCAATGATCTCATTTTTGACATCCTTGGCTTCTTTGAGGATTTTGGCGCGTTCTTCACGAGCCTCTATCAACAGCCGTTCATTTTCAGCATGCAGATTTGACATTTCCTCGCGGGCGTTTTTTGCTTCATCGAGGGCGTTCTGGATATCCTGATCTCTTTTTTCCAGGGACCGGGCGATGGGCCCGAAGGCATATTTTGCCATCAACCACCAAAACAGTCCAAAGATGATGAGTGACCAGATGGCCAAGCCCGGGGCCGGTTGAAAAGGTGCAAATAAAAGCGTCATTTTACCTGCTTTTTATTTTATCTGACTTAACAATGAGATTTCAAAAAATGGATTGACAGCGCAGCCAACCGCTAAACCCTGTCAATCCGGGTTTTCGTTGAATTATCCGTTCAACATAAAGATGGACAACAGGATGGCGATCAGGGCAGCACCTTCCACGAAGGCAGCCATCAGGATCATACCTGAACGGATGTCCCCGGCAGCTTCCGGCTGACGAGCTATACCGTCCATGGCTTTTCCTCCGATCAGTCCGATGCCAATACCGGCACCGATTACCGCAAGTCCAGCTCCAATTGCAATTAAAGAGGTCATAATCTTACTATTTATAAAGAATTAATGATGTCCGTCTTCGATGGCCGCTCCGATGTACGATGCGGTCAGTATGGTAAACACAAATGCCTGTACAAAGGCCACAATCAACTCGATCGCCATCATAAACATGGTCAGGGGAACCGACATGGCTGTACCCACCAGGCTTCCGCCCATGCTTTCTCCGGCTTTCCCGAAAATAAAGATCAGGCCGATAAAACTCAGAATGGCGATGTGACCGGATACGATATTCCCGGCCAAACGCAGCATCAGGGTCAAAGGCTTGATGAAAACCCCCATAAACTCCACGAATGCCAGCAACGGTTTCACAAAGACCGGTACGCCGGGCATCCAGAATATATGTTGCCAGTAATGTTTCTTCCCGCTGAAGGTAACCACCAGAAAAACCAGTATGGCCAGGATCCCGGTGACTGTGAGGTTACCGGTCACGTTGGCGCTACCCAGAAACGGGATTTGGCCAAAGAGATTTAATCCCAGGATGAAAAAGAATAAACTCATCAGTAAGGGAATGTATTTGAGGTAGCGATCTTTCCCGATAAAGGGAATGGCGACTTCATCCCGGATAAAGGTAAATACCGGTTCCAACCAGGATTGAACACCACTGGGTGCTTTGCCTTCGCGCCGGGTATATCCAACCGCAGCCTGGCGAAACAACCAGAAAAGAATGATCGCGACCAGGATCATGGTCAGGACATTCTTGGTGATTGAAAAATCATAAAATGAAGTGATCTTTCCGCCAAACAAACCATTGTCCAGTGTCGAACGATGATCCAGCGGATATTCCTGACCCTGGTAATTGAGATAAACCACTTCATCGTTATCCACGATCCGTTCCGTGAAGGAATGGGGTCCGATCTCGACCAGGTCATTGGGGAAAGACCAGTCCTTAACCCGGTGGACATTGCCTTCAAACATCACATAGCGGTGGAAAGCGTATTCACCGTTGTCGTGTTCACCAGGATGAAATCGGCCGGAAGAAAATACATCCAGACCATCGTCTTGGGAATAGAGGATCATTGGCAACGGGATGCGTATGAAATCGAGGATGGTAAAAACATTGGCATCCGCAATGTGGTGGAGGGCGGTTGCCGTCGGATCAAAGGTGGCATGTCCTTCCTCATGTGAAGATCCGGCGTGTTCGACCATGCCTTCGGAATGGGTGGTGTCCCCCTGTTGTTCGTCCGACTCATGCTGTGCCCATCCGGATATCGGCAGACTGAACAAGGCAGCAATCAGAAGTGCAAAAAGATGACGGTGGCTGTTCATGCGCATAGGCCTTTTTCAAAATCCGTGCAAAGGTAGAGATTCTCCCAGTTATTTCAGCTATTGCAAAACACTTTTTTACGCTTATATGTGTAAGTAAATCAAGCCGTTAGCACGGAAATCAACGGGCAATTCTCCTTACTTGGTTTTGCGGAAATTATCCGGGGCCAAATAGATGGTGGTGATCATCGCCAAACTCAAAATATTTACCATACCCGTCCGTTCATCTGGTAACGGTCAGAATGATTGATCACTAAGGTAGCCTTCCGGATCCTCCGGTTATTTCAGTCCTATCGGAGGGAAAAGACGGAATGAATATTCGTTCATTGGACACCACAATCCAACTCCGGCCCACCATCCCGGACTTCGAATATTAATTTCATGCTTTCCAATAAATATTTGCTGTTGCCAAACAAGTAGTGATGTTATCTAATCAATTCAAAATAATATTCTGAAGTGATTGACATTGTGGTCCGGATAGGAATAACGAAACCCTAAGATTCTCTGCCAACATGCCGGTGAGAATTCAGGTACCTTACCATTACTTCTTAATGCCCCAAACAATCAGCAGAAACCGGAGTTGGCCGGATTCTCTCAGTAAAAGAAGGTTGACCAAGGAAAAGCGATTCCTTCGAAAATATGAGACCACTCTATTATTCCTGACATTGACTCGTGGAGCTACTGTTTGCAATCGGTAGCTCCTTTTTCACATCAATGTCCACTTTTACCTGGCAAATGCGGTAGCCCGTTTTTCACGGATGACGGTGATCTTTATTTGTCCCGGGTATTGCATTTCATCCTGGATCTTCTGTGAGATCAGGAAGGACAGATCTTCGGCATAATTATCCGTAACCTTCTCACTTTCGACGATCACCCTCAATTCACGGCCTGCCTGCAACGCATAAGCTTTTTGTACCCCATCGTAGGACATGGCCAATTCTTCGAGTTCTCCGATCCGTTTGAGGTAACTCTCAAGGATCTCACGCCGGGCTCCGGGACGGGCCCCGGAGATCGCATCACAAGCCTGAATGACCGGGGATATGATGTTATTCATTTCGATCTCGTCGTGGTGAGCGCCCACAGCATTGAGGATCGCCGGATGCTCTTTATGTTTTTCGCAGATCTGCATTCCCAGGATGGCATGGGAGAGCTCGGATTCCTCTTCACTAACCTTGCCGATGTCGTGCAACAAACCAGCCCGTTTGGCCATTTTTACTTGTTTGGGATGCAAGCCCAATTCCGCAGCCATGGTCGCACAGAGGTTGGCCGTTTCGATGGAGTGCTTTAACAAGTTCTGGCCGTAGGATGAACGGAAACGCATGCGTCCAACCATTTTAACCAGGTATGGATCCATGCCGTGAATGTCCAGGTCGATCACGGTACGTTCGCCGATTTCGACGATTTGTTCATTGAGTTGCTCCTTCACCTTTTGGACCACTTCTTCGATCCGTGCCGGGTGAATCCGTCCGTCAGCAACCAACCGTTTGAGTGCCAGACGGGCTATCTCCCGACGGATGGGATCAAACGAAGAGATCACGATGGCCTCCGGCGTATCATCCACCACAATCTCCGCGCCGGTAGCGGCTTCCAAAGCCCG
>JAGQXC010000023.1 GCA_020436785.1 Saprospiraceae bacterium
ACCGCTTCGGATGTTGCTCACTGATGTTGTAAGACACGAGGGCCCGCTCCTCATCATCCCATTCCACCAGTTCCCCGATCCAGGGAGTAATTTCTTTGCGGAGATTTTCGGCATCCCGCTTCATCCGGTTACGCACCGGTTCCAAATTGAAAAATTCAAGTATGGTCCTTAACATGGAAATAAAGTTACGTATTTCCGCTTTTTCTCCCGGCAAGTAACCGCTGTGGCCAGGGTTTTTACCCCGGACTCCCGATCACCGCCGGCACATAGGTCAGACTGGTCCTGGCCTTTCCTTCCATTATCCGGAGAATCATTATCTTGGTTTGCAATCTTTTTCGCTGACCTGATAGAAAAAACAAATCTAAATGAGGAGTCTGTTCTTTGTACTGATTATTGGTATCCTTCCTAATAAGCTTTCTGGTCAGAAAATGATTTCCCGCGAAGGTGGACATTGTTTTTCCTTATCGGTCCCTGACTATATGGTCAAGACGTATAAGCTGAATAATGTCGCTTCCCTGCAATATCAGAACATCCGCCGCGAGGCCTATGTGATTGTTATTGAGGACCCGAAAGAGCAACTGGATGAAATTGGAATGCATTTCACCGGTCCGGAAGATTTCATTAGTGGATTTCTGAAGGAATATAAAGGAGACGCTGCTGAACGGTCAGTAAGTTCGACCAGTACTTTTGATGCCCGTTCCAATCGTCTGGCTCAGGCCACGATCAACTGGACGGAGGACGAAAATCAATTCCATATGCTGGTGACAGCCGTTGAAACGAGAACCCATTATTACAAGATCTTGTGCTGGTCGGTGAATGAGCACTGGGAAGAACTTAAAGACGATTTTGAGAAGATCGCCTCTTCGCTTAAAGATTAGTTACGAACTGTTGCAAGGAAAAGGTTCCTATCCCATGTAATAACGGGACTTGACCTTATTAAAGGATTTTCTTAGCCGGCGGAGTGCCCGTTCCTTGATTTGCCGTACGCGTTCTCTTGTCAGACCGTACATTTCTCCGATCTCTTCCAGGGTGAGTGCCTTATTGCCGCTTAAACCATAATAGGCAGCTAAAATTTCAAACTCACGGGGTGAAAGGACTGACATCCCATAGCGTACCTCATCCTTCAGGGATTGCTCCATCAGCTTGAGGTCCGGCCTTAGTTCATCTTCGAAGGTCATCAGATCCAGCATGGTGACACCGTTCTCCTCATCATTACTGATCGGAGCGTCGAAAGAGACATGCCGGTGACCACTTTGCAGGATGGAATCGACTTCCTTGACCGTCATGTCAAGCAACTCTGCCAATTCCTCACTGGATGGTTCTCGCTCGAACTCCTGAATAAAGGATTGATAAGCTTCATTGACCTTATTGTAAGTACCCACTTTATTCAGCGGCAGGCGCACGATGCGGGAGTATTCTACAATGGCCTGTAAAATGGATTGGCGGATCCACCAGACGGCATAAGAGATAAATTTGAAGCCCTTGGTTTCGTCGAATCGCTTTGCCGCTTTCATCAAGCCTACGTTACCTTCGTTGATGAGATCGGAAAGGGATAGCCCTTGATTCTGGTACTGCTTGGCTACTGATACGACAAATCTCAGGTTGGCTTTGGTCAATTGCTCCAGTGCATCTTCATCTCCCTGTTTGATGCGACGGGACAGATCTGCTTCCTCCTCGGGACTGAGGATATCGATTTTTCCGATATCATTGAGGTATTTATCCAGAGATAAACTCTCCCGGTTGGTGATCCGATTGGTAATTTTGAGCTGTCGCATCGATTTAGTTCTGCTATTATCTTATACAATCAAAGATTGCAAAAAGTTTCTTTCACCTTCAGCCACCCCTAACCTCCTGTCCGGTAAGACCACCGGATGTTCAACTTCCAGCCAACGCGATTCGGAATAGGCATCGATAAGAACAACCAATTTTTCCAATGGTTGCAGGAAAAGAGTCGTCCTTACTTCATGGTAAACGTACGGATGCCACGTTATCATACAAGATAGTGAAATTATTCTTTCTCCCGATGTGTAAAACCATGGCAGGCAATAAAAAAGGAGGCGGTTTGAAGCCCCTGACGCATTCTGACTATCAAAATCCGCCGGGCACCTGAACCAACCTCCTTAAGGTAAGAATGTTCTTTTGTTCGATTTAGTCACGATGACGGTCACGGTCGTGTCCACCCCGGCGATCTCCCCCACCGCGACGGTCTCCTCCACCGCGACGATCACCCCGGCGATCTCCTCCACCCCGGCGGTCTCCTCCGCCGCGACGGTCTCCTCCGCGATCTCCACGATCCCGGTTTTCATATCCATCCGATTCTCCCTCTCCACGTGGTGGCCGGGGAATCAGAGCTTTCATCGAGAGTTTCATCTTGCCCGTTTTCCGGTCAAGATCGAGCAGTTTCACCCGGATTTCATCGCCTTCTTTAAGCACGTCTTCCACATTTTCAACCCGCTTATGGTCGATTTCAGAGACATGCAACAATCCGCTTTTACCTTTGAAATCCACAAAGGCGCCAAATGGCATCAATTGCCGGACCACGGCATCGTAAACTTCTCCGACTTCCGGGACAAAAGTAATTTCCTTGACACGAGCCAAAGCTGCCTCAATGGAAGCCTTATTGGAACTGGCAATATTGACGAAACCCTTTCCTTCTTTCTCTTCGATCGAAATTACCGTTCCGGTTTTCTCCTGGATGTCCTGGATGATGGATCCACCCGGGCCAATGACCGCGCCAATGAATGACTTGTCGATAACGACTTCGACGATCCGTGGAGCGTGTGGTTTGTAATCCTCACGTGGTTCTGCGATGACCTCATTCATCTTGCCAAGAATATGCAGACGACCGGCCCGAGCCTGTTCCAAAGCGGCAATCAGCAGGTCGTAGGGCATGCCATCGATCTTAATGTCCATCTGACATCCACAGATCCCATTTTTCGTTCCGGTCACTTTGAAGTCCATATCGCCGAGGGCATCTTCGTCTCCGAGGATGTCCGATAAAATGGCGTATTGATCGCCCTCTTTAATCAGTCCCATGGCAATACCGGCGATTTGTTCACTGATCTGAACACCGCCATCCATCAGGGCCAGCGAACTGGCACAGACCGTAGCCATGGAAGAAGAACCGTTGGATTCCAGAATATCCGAAACCAGGCGGATGGTGTATGGCAATCCTTTGGGCATCACCTGACGGACGGAGCGGCCGGCAAGGTTGGCGTGGCCAACTTCACGGCGTCCGGGTCCGCGCATCGGTTTTACTTCACCGGTTGAATACGGTGGAAAGTTATAGTGCAGTATAAAATTATCGTCGAACGACAAAAGGGCCGTATCGATCATTACTTCATCCTGTTTGGTACCGAGGGTCAACGAAGTAAGCGATTGGGTTTCTCCCCGGGTAAATACCGCCGAGCCATGGGCGGAAGGGAGGTAGTCAATTTCACACCAGATCGATCGAATCTCATCCGGGTCTCTGCCGTCGAGCCGTTTCCGGGTTGACAAGACCATATTCCGGATGACTTCTTTCTTCAATTTATCAAAGTAGGTGGAGAGTAGTTTGCCCTTTTCTTCGAGGTATTCCTCGCCATGAAGTTCGGTTAACTTCTCTCCGGCTTCTTCAAGAATTTGGCTAAACCCATCTTTGCGATCCTGCTTGGGCAAGGCACCGGCAGCGAGGTCGTAAATGCGTTGGCGGGCAAACTCAGCAATCCAATTTTTTAACTCTTCGTCTTCCGGCTGGGGTGCCAACTCACGCTTGATGGTGGCTTTTTCGCCAACCATTGCAGCCAAATCCAACTGCGCCTGGCATTGTACTTTAATGGCATCATGTCCAATCCGAATGGCTTCCACCAGATCGGCTTCCGAGCACTCTTTGGCTTCACCTTCCACCATGGTTACATCCTTCATGGTCGCAGCCACGATTATATCAAGGTCCGCATCGGCCAATGCACTACGGATCGGATTGACAACGTATTCCCCATGAATGCGGGCAACCCGGACTTCAGATATTGGTCCGTCCCAGGGAATGTCGGAAACGCTTAAGGCGGTAGAGGCAGCCAAGGCGGCCAAACAATCGGGCATTTCATCCTGATCCCCGGAGACCAGGTTAATGATCACCTGGGTTTCATTCATGTATCCATCCGGGAACAGCGGACGAATGGCCCGGTCGACCAACCGGCAGATCAATACTTCATAGTCGGATAACCTGGCTTCTCTCCGGAAAAAGTTACCCGGAATCCGGCCGGCAGCGGCAAACTTCTCCTGGTAGTCGACGGAGAGGGGGAAGAAGGCTTGATCTTCTTTGGCTTCTTTATTGGAGACGACCGTGGCAATGAGCATGGTGGTCCCAATGCGCACCAATACTGATCCGTGTGCCTGGGCAGCAAGTTTGCCTGTCTCCAGCGTGACTTTCCTCCCATCCGGCAGTTGGAATGAGGTTGAAATTGGAATTTGATTTCCCATAAAATTAGATTTAACAAAATGAACAATGGCCACGTTGTCGGACAACGGGCTGATAAGGAAGGATCACACAGGAGGGAAAAAAGAAGGTGGGTATACGAAACTTATTTACGTATACCCAATTTCTCGATAAGACTACGATATTCGTTGATATCCACGTGCTGAAGATAGTTCAACAGCCTTTTACGCTTACCAACCAAAGACAACAAGGTACGGCGACACTGATGGTCTTTCTTGTTGGCTCGCAAGTGACTGGATAGCAAGTTGATACGCTCAGTGAACAAAGCAATTTGTCCTTCGGTCGAACCGGTATTTTTTGCTTCTCCACTGAACTCTTTGAAAATCTGAGCCTTTTTTTCTTTCGTTAATGCTGACATACGTGCCTTTTCTGCTTAAAAAATGGCGATTTAGATAATAAGGCTGCAAAGATAATGCATTATCCGCTTATAACCAGCTATTAATAAAAATTTTATTTTACCCGGTGGAGTGCCTTGCTTTGGCCTCATTCCACAGGGCGTCCATTTCTCCCAGACTCATGTCCGGCAAGGGTTTAGGCGCTTTCTCTTCGATGTATTCAAACCGCGATTTAAACTTCTTGTTGCAGCGTTCCAGTGCTGTCTCCGGGTCTACTCCCAGAAAACGGGCGTAGTTGACCAATGCAAATAACACATCTCCAAACTCTTCTTCGATGCGGTGAGGGTGGCCCCCCTCTTCCACCACCTCCTGCAATTCCGCCAATTCCTCCCGGACTTTTTCCCAGACCTGTCCGGTAGTCTCCCATTCAAAACCGACCTGTTTGGTCTTTTCCTGCATCCGGTAGGCCTTGACCAATGCCGGCAAGGAAGCAGGCACTCCTGCCAAAATGGATTTTTTGCCTTCCTGCAGTTTGATTTGCTCCCAGTTCCTCTTCACCTCATCATCATCGGCCACCTGGACATCCCCATAAATATGCGGATGTCTTTTGATGAGCTTTTCACAGACTGCGTGTAATGCATCGGCTATGTCCCATTGGCTTTGCTCCCGGGCTATCCGGGCATAAAAGACCATGTGCAGCAACAAATCACCGATTTCCTCTTTGATCCCGTCCCAGTCTTCTTCCAGAATGGCATCCGCCAATTCATACGTTTCCTCGATGGTCAAATTTCGTAAACTCTGGATCGTCTGCTTGCGGTCCCAGGGGCATTGTTCGCGCAGTTCATCCATGATCTTCAACAGCCGTCCAAAAGCCATCATCTTTGTATCATCTGCCATAGGCATGGAAACTTTTAGTTTGTACCTTTGTTGCAAGATTAAGAAAAGATCAAAAACATCCTGATGGAATTCTTATATATTTTGGCAATCATCTTTGGCGTATTCCTTCTTTCTTTTGGCCTGATCAACATCCGTCACATCCTGACAGGAAATGAATTCAGGGGCACTTGCGCGACCAATAATCCCATGCTGAAGAATGAAATCGGTGAATGCACCGTATGTGGCAGAAAGCCTGAGGAGCCATGTAAAATGCCTGAAGTCAAGCGGGAAGCCATGTCTTAAAGTGCTACCGGCTCAAAAAGCCGAACGCCAGCGAGTTCTTTTTTGATTTCAGTTAACGCTTGTCAATGATTCTCGAACCCACCATCAACGACACACTCATCAACAAAGCCATTCCTACGATAGTCAAAATAAGCATACCTATCCGTTTTACACTTCGTTCTGCACTAGAGTCTTACTGAACCGGATTTGGGATGGCCTAAATATGCAACAAATAAAATCAAACGATAACGTGTAGGACGGTAAAAAAATTACATTTTTTTAACTCCCATACATAATCCAAATATAAAAAACTCCTTATATATTAAGTACGTTTATATTAAATATTTTTTTAATTTTTAATTTTCCTGCTTACGGTAGCCCCTGATTAAAGCAAAGTGTCTCTTCGGTCAGGCAACAGAAATCCAGGTCCTACCTGCTATTAGCCTGCCCCAAGAGACACTTCGATCCGCCTCCGAAACCGGAGTTTTAACGCATCTTAATCAAGACTTGACCACCGGAGAATCGTTCATGATCCTGGCCTGGTGATTGATCGACTCCTCATGAATGGCGGTAAATACTTTACGGACAAATTCGGAACTCAATCCCTGGTTTTCACCCTTTTGCACCACCGTCTCAATGATTTCATTCCAGCGATCCGGCTGATAGATGGAAATGTTATTCATCTTCTTATAATTCCCGATGCTTTCCGATAAATTCATCCGGTCGGATAAAAGATGCATGATCTCACGGTCGATGGTATCGATCTGGTTTCGCAATTCATGAATATTTTCCTGGTATTCCTTACTGCTGGATTTCAACTCCCGGATCACCAGACGGTCAATGATTTCCTGGAAACCGACCGGTGTCACCTGCTGAGCGGCGTCACTCCAGGCATTGTCCGGGTCGATGTGGGTTTCCAGCATCAAACCGTCGTAATTAAGATCCAGCGCCTGCTGCGAAATATCCTTCAGCAAAGTCCGGTTACCACAAATATGGCTGGCATCCACGATGATTTGCAGGTCCGGATAACGACGTTTCAACTCCAATGCAATTTCCCAACGGGGAATGTTGCGGTAAACGGATTTTCCATAGGTACTAAACCCCCGGTGGATGATGCCGATCCGGTTGATTCCTGCTTTGTAGATGCGTTCAATGGCCCCGATCCATAAGCTCAGGTCAGGATTGATGGGATTTTTGATCAGCACGGGAATGTCAATGCCTTCAAGCGCGTCAGCCACTTCCTGTACAGAGAACGGGTTAACGGTTGTCCGTGCACCGATCCACAAAACGTCCACGCCGGCTTTAAGGGATTCAAAAACATGTTGCGTATTGGCAACTTCCACCGTGGTCTTTAATCCATAGGTCTCCTTCACCTGCTTGAGCCAGCGCAATCCGTCTTTGCCGATCCCCTCAAACGAATTTGGCCGCGTACGAGGCTTCCAAATGCCCGCCCGAAAGAGGTCGATGTTCTTGTCTGCCAATTGTTCTGCTGTCCGCATGACCTGATCTTCGGTCTCTGCGCTGCATGGACCAGCAATGAGAACCGGTCGCTTGGTCTGTTCGAATACAGGTTTGATATTCATTTCCATGATAGCTTACTTTAATATTTTGCGAATGTGATTAGCTTGATCGATGAGTTCGTGAAAGGTATCGAAGTCGCGTTTGATCAGCAGACTGCGAAAACGAGAAAGTACATTGATGTGCTCATCCAACACATCGAGAACATTGTCGCGGTTTTGGCGAAAGATGGGCACCCACATATCCGGCGAACTCTTGGCCAGGCGGACCGTGGAATCAAATCCACCACTTGCCAGCTGAAAAATCCTTTTTTCATCCTTTTCTTTTGCCAGTACCGTTAGAGCCAGGGCAAACGATGAGATGTGTGA
>JAGQXC010000305.1 GCA_020436785.1 Saprospiraceae bacterium
AGTCCGGATTCCATCCGTTCGGAAGCCATCGCTGCGTCTTCCCGCGAAAGGGCTCCCGAAGACTCTTGCCAGAGCTTATGCATTTTTTTGGTAAAGTCCTCAAAATCATAAGTCTTTCCGGATAAGGCACCCATCGTGATCCAGATGGCATGCTGGGTGACTCCGCGTTTTTCCACGGTTGGCTCCGGAAGGTACGGAGTCGACAATTGGTCACTGGCTTGCAGGTCAGGCACAACATCTTCGATTTGTTGGACCAGCCGGACCACCAGGGCGGCGATGGCTCGCGGATCGGCATTGGGGTCGAGGTGGGCGGTTAGTGGTTGGTGATCATCCGGCCAACAAACGGAATACCGACTGGAAGAATTGGATTGGATTTCTTTGGCCTGGGCCGAATAGTTTAGTGCACGGCGGTCGACCGGTCCGTATGGATCCACCCGGTCTCCGGGCTGAATCAACCGATAGGCCATCATACTATCGGGAAGTGGCGCTACCAGAATCCAGTCCTCAATGGCGAGGGATGCTCCTCCTTTGGCAGGCATCCGGTGCACATCGGTACAATAGCCCATCAATGGGACCGATTGGACGGTGTCAGGTGCCAGGATCACTCCGGGATTAAGATGACCAACGTAACTTTGATATCCATGGCTGGCTGGAATGTAGTAGGTGGAGGAAACCAATTCAACCGGCTGGCTGGATTCATTTTTGATGTACAGGGTGGCGATGTGCCCGGTTGAACGACCGGTTCCTAATGCAAGCAGCAATTTCGGCTTTGGTTGGCTATCCAACACCGGTTGACCCAGGAAAATGACAGGATAAGCCAGACAGAATACGAATAATGCTGTATACAACGGTTTCATGACATTACCCACAGCGGTATCATTTTTTTCGACTCTTGAGTGTCAAATATACTTTAAATCAATTCGTTTTGTATTAAATATTTTCTAAATGTTAGCAAGATTAACACAAGCCATTTCCGCGCGGATTTTTGGATCGCTGGAGAAATGGTCTCCCCGGAATTGATGATTTTCATCCACTCCGTGCGTTTGCTATCAATGGAGCAGATGTAACATCACTGAAGGATCAAGATGGCGGTTGCGGACGATTTAGTGCATTGATTTCCATGAGGTTTACGCGCGGATTTATTTTATATTTAATCTACTTTTAATCTGTAACTATTTTTTTATCAGCTAATTAACTTTGAATCATTGGTAATGCAGAATTAACATACAGTTAATATAGAAGCTGCAATTTTATGTCGGAATTTTCGATTTACTTCTACATGAAAAGAAAACTGGAAATAGCTGTTCTCTCTGACGTCCACCTTGGTACGCATGGTTGCCATGCCCAAGAACTGGTTCGTTATTTGAAGAGCATCGACCCCGGCATATTGGTACTCAATGGGGATATCATCGATATCTGGCAGTTCAATAAAAAGTACTTTCCCAAGTCCCACATGCTGGTAATCAATGTCCTGCTTAAGAAGGCATTGAACGGGACGAAAATTTACTACCTCACCGGGAACCACGATGATGTGTTGCGCAAGTTTTCCGATTTTACCACCGGATCCATCAGCCTGCGCAATCAACTCGAACTCCATCTGAACGGGGAAAAACATCTTTTTTTCCACGGAGATGTTTTTGATGCCTCGGTCATGTATTCCCGCTGGTTAGCAATCATCGGAGGCAAGGGTTATGATTATTTGATCCGGTTGAACCGTTTTATCAATCGCCTGCGGCAACATTTTGGATTGACCAATCTTTCCTTTGCCCATCAGGTCAAGGCGCGGGTGAAGAAAGCGGTCAAATACATTCAAGACTTCGAGACCCTGGCCATCAACTACGGCGCCGACCGGGGTGTAGATGCGGTGATTTGTGGACACATTCACCAGCCATCCATGCGTAAAGTCAATGTCAGGGGGCGTACCATCAATTACCTTAATTCCGGCGACTGGCTGGAAAACCTGACGGCTCTTGAATATTATGGCAATGCCTGGCACCTGTACCGGTACGACGAACTGGATTACGAATTCCTGGATCAAAACCAGCCGATCGAAGAACTCTTTGAACCGGAATACCAGGAAATGGAGAAAAGAATGCAAACCAACATTCCCGAGCGGGTGATTCGCCGTTTGATGAATTTAACGGATGAACTGTAGCGTTCCTTTCCGCAAAACAACTATGAACTAGGTTGTGGCCGGTCCCAGGGGCCAGTGATGGCAAAGGTTAGCCCGGCATGCTGGATATTGACGAATAATGTTTTCCCACCAGGAGAAAAAGTACAACCTGCAAACTCAGAAGCATATCCGATGTTTTCCGCCAGATGGTATATCTTGCCCTCCGGGGTCACGCCAACGATCCGTGGCTCGGCATGATCTTCGCAGATGATCAAATCACCCCATGGGGCCATCGTGAGGTTGTCGCAGTTCTTCAGAATCCGGGCGTCATTCGGTTCCAGCAATAAAGTAAGTTGGCCGGGTTGTTCGGATTCCCGGGTGGTACCTTCAAAGGGACTGGGCTGGTACTTGAACAATTGACCGAGTTGCTCTTTACCACCATTGGTGCAGGCCCAGTAAACCAGTCCATCGGCCCCAAACCACATGCCTTCACCCCGCGCAAACTTCACCGCTCCCTGCAGGTATCCACGCACCCGCAGATCATCCTCGGGGGCTTCCACCTGGTCCAGGTCGGTCCAGGACACCGCAAAGGTGCTTCCCACCGGAGTCGCCTGTCCTTCCCAATTTCGGAAATCAAAGGCGGGCGCATCTTTCAACATCAGCGCCTGCAAACGGCCTCCGGCCTGAAGTTGCCCGGGGACATTGGGAATGAACCGGTAAATCAAGCCGTCATGACGGTCTTCGGTTTCATAGACGATGCCTGTACCCGGATCGATGCAGATCGCTTCATGGTTGAACCGCCCCATCGCAGTCAATGGAACCGGTTCAGCCAATTGGTGTTCCAATGATGCGGGTACCTCGAAATTGTACCCGTGATCCTTTGCCAGTTTGTCGTTCGCATTGACGACTACTTCTTCACATGAAATCCAAGAATTCCAGGGAGTAGGTCCGCCGGCACAATTGCGCAACGTTCCGGCAAGACTCAGGTAGGAATCGATGACTTTCTCTTTCTCTTCGTCGTAAATAAGCGTAGTGGTGCCACCCTGACAAACGGTTTCTCCGAAACCCGGGTCATATACTTGCTTCGGGTCCAGACGGTTGAGCAGTTTTTCACCCACTCCAAAGGGGCCCTGGTCATTGGGCATCAGTTCATGATTCCGAATCAGGATTACTTCTCCGCGTGGCCCTGGAAAGGTGGCCATTCCATCTGGCTTATCAGGCGTGAAAAATCCATCCTGCATGCGTTGCCCGGCCCGGGAAATGATCGCATACCGGAATCCCACCGGCAGGTTGAGGACGCCGCGGGGATCGGTGCGCAATGGACCATAACGGTAAATAAAATTAGGAAGTTGTTCCAATTGGACACAACCATTCATCCACTGGTTGACCAGGGTTTCCAATCCGGCAAAACCGACCGTGAGGTGGGCCGCTTGCCTGAGAAATGTTCTGCGGTCACTTGCCATATTCCAACGTACTAATCATTACGGTCATGATCCCCGGCTTCTTCAAATCCCTGACGGATGCCTTTGTCGATGGCGGGAACGCCTTGTTG
The DNA here is from genome assembly GCA_020436785.1 of Saprospiraceae bacterium. Classification (GTDB taxonomy): domain Bacteria; phylum Bacteroidota; class Bacteroidia; order Chitinophagales; family Saprospiraceae; genus JAGQXC01. The sequence goes on from JAGQXC010000305.1 coordinate 3,666, forward strand.
CATCCAAAGAGGCAGTGGTCCTCCCTGGAGGTAATGATCAAAAAACTGGGCCATTCTCCGCTGAAAATCGACGCGGTTTTGCCATTTGAGTGGCCAGTGTGGTTCTCCATTATAATTAAGCAACCATGCCGGTTTATTTAAACGGCGCATGCCGGTAAAAAATTCAATGCCCTGGTACCAGGGTACCGCACTGTCTTCATCATTGTGCAGGATCAATACCGGGGTTTCAATTTTATCGAGGAAAAAGAGCGGGGAATTCTCGATGAATCGTAAGGGATAGTCCCAAATCGTACCACCGATCCGGCTCTGTGTATGTTCGTACTGAAATTCCCGGCTCATGCCACTGCCCCAGCGGATCCCTCCGTAGGCACTGAACATGTTGACTACCGGCGCACCGGATTCCGCACAGGCAAACAAATTGGTGCGGGTGATCAGATGAGCGATCTGATAGCCTCCCCAACTGTGTCCCTGAACGCCAATATGGTCCGGATCGATGAAACCTTCATTCATCAATGCGGTCACACCGGACATGACTGCATTGAAAGCGGATTCGCCGGGATAACCAATCTTATAGGGGATGTTGGGGTTAAAAATCACATATCCCTTACTCGCATAGTACGGATAGACGATCTGGGACCGGTTCGGGTCGAGGGTACGGTATTGCATCAGGCCGTCCGAACTCTTCTCGTAGAAATTGACGATCATCGGGTATTTTCTGGATGGGTCAAATCCTTCCGGTTTGACCAGCATCCCTTCGAGCATCTCTCCGTCGTCGGAATACCAGTGATACAAGGAAATGTCTCCCCACCGGTACTTGGATTGTTGTGGATTGGCATCACTGATACGTTGAAAATGAATCCAGTCATTCGTCATCCACAGGTCGGGAAACGTCTTAAAATTTTCTTTGGTGAAAAAATAGATCGGCGCTTTCTCAGCCACCCGTAAACCATCAAAAGCAAACGAGTCCAGGACCACCTGGCGCATCGGTGATATTGGTTGCCAGGTGTCCAGCCGGGCGTATCCGCCATGCTTATTGTTTTCATCAAAGGTCTCAAACCACCAGGGCCCCAGGGTAGGTAGCACTTTTTCATCACGGTCCAGTCGCAGATAACGATACCGGGTTTGCGTCGGGCGCCCCTCGGTGAGCCGGGTGGGCTTGATCTGATTGCGCGGGTCTACCTGCCACAGGTCGTAACGATCATAGATAAATACCGCTTCATCGTCTTTCGACCAACCCGCCAATCCGTAGGAATTGGGATAACT
>JAGQXC010000306.1 GCA_020436785.1 Saprospiraceae bacterium
GTCAATTAACCGCTGCTGACAACACATAGTGTTCGTCCGTGGAATGCTGACAACACGTAGTTTTCGTCCGAGGAATGCTGACAACACATAGTGTTCGTCAGTAGCCGGACAACCAATAAAATACAGTAAACGCTCAATTCAAAATATTTTATCAAGTCCCCGGGCAAAATCCCGGGGACTTTTTTGTTTAATTAGTTCCCGGGAAGGACCCGGAAATGAACCAAATTCAAAGGGCCTTTGCCGGAGGGTTTAAAATCGTATTTGCATGGCTAGTCCCTGAATGTTAATTTGCAATCTTTTCCTCGGGTAATCAACCTCAGCACCATGTCGAACACCAGTGCTCGTCCCGGCAGACCACCCAGAGATGCCGGAATTTTTGGGCTTTTAAAGCCTTATCGCAGGCTCATCCTTTTGTTGCTCCTACTGACCTTATTTGGCAACGGCATTAATTTGATCCTCCCAAAAATCATTGCAAATGCCATTGATGCCTACCCGGAAAATTACGTCCTTAAATCCATCCTGCAGAAGTATCTCGGATTTGCGATACTGGTCTTTGTTTTCACCTGGCTACAGGGCATCGTTCAGGTGTATGCGTCCGAAAAAGTGGCCAGGGATCTGCGTACCTCCCTGTCGCAAAAGATCTCGCGGCAAACCAATGCCTTCATTGAAAAAGCCAACCCCTCCCGCCTGTTAACAAATCTCACGGCAGATGTAGATTCCATTAAATCGTTTGTATCGCAAGCGATCGTTTCGATTGTCTCATCCGTGATCATTATTGTAGGTGCGTGTATTTTATTATTCTCGATCAATTGGAGACTGGCTTTGGCGATTGTAGCCATCATTCCCATCATCGGTGGCGCCTTCGCCATCGTGTTGAAAAAAGTGCGTGCCATTTTCATAGAGAGCCGGGCAGTGGTGGACCGTTTGAACAAGATCATCAATGAAAGCATTCTGGGCGCTGCATTGATTCGGGTAATCAACTCCCAGCAACCGGAGTACGTAAAATTCCTGGATGCCAACACCAAGGCGAAAGGGTTTGGAATGGCCATCCTGAAATTGTTCGCCACCCTGATTCCGGTCATTGTCTTAACGGCGAATCTGGCAACCCTGACCATTCTGACCCTGGGTGGTCACCTGGTCATCCAGGGAAATATGACGCTGGGAGATTTTGCTGCCTTCAACAGTTACCTCTCGATGCTGATTTTTCCCATTCTGGTCATTGGATTCATGAGTAACGTTATTGCCCAGGCAACGGCCAGCTATTCACGAATCAATGGCGTCTTGCATGCACCCGATCCGGAAGAAAAAGCGACGGTTACGGAAGACTTGCAAGGTGCGATTGAATTACGGAATGTATCACTGGTTTATGGCGAAAAAAACACATTGAAGGCGATAAATCTATCCATCGAAGCCGGTACGTCTTTAGCAGTGATCGGGCCAACTGCAGCCGGCAAAACGCAGTTATTGTATTTATTAACCGGACTGATCCGACCCACATCGGGTCAGATCTTATACGATGGAAGAAATATTGATGACTACGTCAAAGAGGATTTTTATCGTCAGGTTGGATTTGTTTTTCAGGACAGCATCCTATTTAATATGAGCATCCGTGAAAACATAGCCTTCAGTA
>JAGQXC010000307.1 GCA_020436785.1 Saprospiraceae bacterium
ATCCATTTTCCCTGCATGAATTCGATGAGGGTGGCTTTCGTCCAGGTTGTATCATAGCTGCCTAAAAGATCGATCGTATAACTATGACAAGGCATATATTCTGTGATTGGATCAGGATTGGGTTTTCTCCTTGGAGCATTTTACCAAAAGGAGAGCAAGAAAAAGGAGAAAAGTAATTGGTACCGGGAATCGCCTTGTATTAAACTTGTTCTTCCATCGCATAGTCATCTTGGAAATGCTATTTATAATACTAACGTCTAAACGGGGTGTTCTGTCTAACAATCCCAAATGAAGCATCAGGTTAGAATCCCATTACGCTTTGTTAGGTCAGCAATCCTGAAAAGCACTATTTTAGCCGCAAATGCATTTCCAATGAAGCGGTTGATCAATACGATTTTTTTGGCGGGTCTCGCCTTGACTCTTTCCTCACAATCCCTTTCTATCGAAACCATCATGCAGGGAGATGCCTTCGTCGGTACCTCTCCGTCGCGGGTATTCTGGGGACCGGACAGCCATACCATTTACTTTTTCTGGAACCCGGACCAACTACCGGGCGATGTCCTGTATAAAGTGGATCTGACCGGGGACCGGACACCTCAAAAAGTAAGCGCCGGCGAAGAACGTGGTTTGTGGCAGCGCAGCCTACCCAATGCCGATCACAGCAAAGACCTCTATCTGGCCTCCGGCGACATCTACCTTTACGATCATCAAACCCATACATCACATCCGGTGATGCAAACCAGCCAGCGCGAGTCCAACGCGACCTGGGCTGCGGATGGCAAAGGCATCCTGTTCGAAGCCGATAACAACCTGTTTCGCTGGAACTGGTCCGACGAAACCCTCATCCAGCTCACCAATCTCAAATCCGGCAATGAGCGCAAAGACCGCAGCAAGGAGGATGAACAGGCCGAGTGGCTCAAGCGCGATCAGCTGGAGTATTTTGAAGTATTGCGGGACCGCAAAGAACGTCGTGAATTCCAGGACTCCATCCGCAAGGAGCTACGCGAGGAAGGGCTAAAACCTTACTATTGTGGAGACAGTAGGATCGGCGATTTGGTGGCCAGCCCGGACAACCGTTTTGTGACTTTCACGCTGACCGATATGCCGAAAGATCCGAAGTGGACCAAGGTGCCCGATTACGTAACCGAAGACGGCTATGTCGAAGAAGACAATGCGCGCCCCAAAGTGGGTAGCCCGGAACCGACCTATCGCTTTATGATCCTGGACCGTCAGAGGGACACCGTCTGTACTTTATCTACTAAATCACTGCCGGGTATCTATACGAAACCGGAGTACCTGAAAGACTATTCTGCAGGCGATGCTCCTTATGTGGACACCTTTTCCACTCCCCGTGAGGTGGCTTATTCGGAGGCTTTGTACAATGAGTCGGGAACCCATGCCGTCGTGGTCGTCCGAACTTCAGACCACAAGGACCGCTGGATCGTTGCCCTGAATCCGGAAACGGGATCGTATGAAGTGATCGATCATCAGCATGACGAAGCGTGGATCGGAGGCCCCGGGATTTCGGGTTGGGGCGGACCGGGAACACTGGGATTTCTGGGAGATGGGGAGACTCTTTATTTCCAATCGGAAGCCACCGGCTATTCCCATTTGTATACCTACCATTTCCCCTCCGGTAAGACCACGGCCCTTACTCAGGGTAATTTCGAGGTCCTGGATGTGCAACTTTCCAACGATAAACGTTCCTTCTACATCACCAGTAATAAAGAAGGTCCCGAACAGCAGCACTTTTATCAAATGCCGGTAAATGGGGGTGAAATGGTAAAACTGACGGGTAGAGTCGGAGGCTATCAACCCTATTTATCGCCGGACGAATCGAAACTGGCTTACCTCTATTCATACGCCAATAAGCCCTGGGAACTGTACGTCAAAGACAACAACCAGGATGCGGAGCCCGTGAAACTGACTCATTCCACCACCGAAGCTTTTGAAGCCTATCCCTGGAGGGATCCGGAGATCATCACCTTTACCGCCCGCGACGGGGTTGGGGTAAAAGCGCGGATTTATACCCCAAAACGCAAAAAGCGTAATGGCGCCGCGGTCATCTTCGTTCATGGAGCCGGTTACCTGCAGAATGTGCACAAATGGTGGAGCAGTTATTACCGTGAATATATGTTTCATAATATGCTTGCGGATGAGGGATTTACGGTCCTCGACATCGATTACCGCGGCAGTGCCGGCTACGGCCGGGACTGGCGGACGGCCATTTACCGCTTTATGGGTGGGAAGGACCTGACCGATCAGGTGGATGGAGCACGGTTTCTTGTCAGCAATTACGGCATCGATGCCAAGCGCATCGGTATCTACGGAGGTTCTTACGGAGGCTTCATCACTTTGATGGCGATGTTTACCACCCCGGATGTATTCA
>JAGQXC010000308.1 GCA_020436785.1 Saprospiraceae bacterium
ACATAGCTCATGTACCGGTTCGGCCAATTATCCAGGATCTTCTCACCTTCCTGTCCGGGAGGTAACGCACGGTCCAAAGCCGCCAGCGTTGCGGTCGAAGCAAGCACATCGAACCGGAGATGACTTTTCCCTGGTGGTGTCTCCATCACACCGGTTATCTGGTAGGTGCCTTTGTCTTTCAATTCAAGATTTTGACCGATCGGGTTTTGCTCCTGGTACAGCCGGTGTGCGAGCTCTTCAGACAACACCATGGAATAGGGTTCCGTCAGCGCAGTGGCCGGGTTTCCGGCTGCAAGCTTAAACCCGAAAACCTCGAAGAAGGATGGCTCGGTATAAAATCCGTTTACTTGCAGGGTCTTATTGTCCGTGGTGGTGGCATCGGTTTGATACAGGTTGCGCACGAGACGTACCGTTGCTTCAACCTGACTGTAGTTTTGTTCAATCGCATCTCCGACAGGATAAGGCACGGAAGCCAGCTTCATGCCGTCCGGTTGTTCGCAATAGACCCGGTAGATCCGGTCCCGGTCAGGCTGAAATTTATCGTAACTGAGCTGGTCCCTCAGGATATGAATGGCACTCAGACAGGAAGCCATTCCCAAAGCCAATCCCAGAATGTTCAACAAAGAAAAGAACCGGTGTTTTAATAAATTCCTAAAAGCTATTTTCAAATAATTAATGAACATAGGCCATTCATTTTAATGCAATTATTTGGTTTATATCATTCACTCCGCAATGATTTCACCGGATCTGCAAATGCCGCCCGGATGCTTTGGTAGCTCACCGTCAGCAGGGTAAGCACGATGACTGCAGCGCTGGCAATGCCAAAGACCCACCAGGGCAAGCCGGTATGGTAAGCGTAACCCTCCAGCCATTTTTGCAGTAAAAAGGCAGATACCGGAATGGAAATCAGACAAGCGAAGACCACCAACAACAGGAATTCCCGGGTAAGGCTCAACCACAAACTGAATAGGGTGGCTCCCAAAACCTTGCGTATGCCGACTTCTTTGGTCTTCCGCTCAGCCATATGCATGGCCAATCCAAACAATCCCAGACAGGAAATAAAAATGGCCAGGGCACCGAAAAATCCAACCAATTTCCCGGTAAGTTCCTCGCGTCCAAATTTTTTGGCGTATTGCTCATCGGCAAACTTATAGGTAAATGGATAGGCGGGATTGTTTTTCAGAAAGATGCGCTCGATAGACCCCAGGGCTTCATGAACATTGACCAGGGGGTCCAAACGGAACATGATCGCATCACCCCAATTGAGGCTTAGTTGAAACATCGTTGGTTCAACCGGTTCGAAAGGCGAATTCATGACAACATCTTCGGACACGCCGACGATGGTCCTCGGTTCACCGAATATCTTGACCGTTTTACCCACCGGGTCCGTTAAGGCCATGCGTTTGATGGCAGCTGCATTGAAGATCACCGAGGCGGTATCTGCCTGGCTGTGTGAACGGAATGTCCGGCCCAGTTGCATCTGCATTCCCGTGGTTTCGAAATAATCGTCTCCTATGGATACATTGGCAAAGCTGACCTTATCTCCGGGTTGTTGACCGGGCCATTCTACGTCTGGAAAATGTTGGAACACTGACGTGATCGGACTGCCCGAACGGGTTACCGACCGCACATTTCCCGATGCAATCAGTTCATTTTTGAGAACCTGGAAATTCCGGGCCAGGTCCGGGGTGGTATTAACCATGACCAACCGATCCGGATCGTACCCGGAAGGCCTGGCCATCGTATACCTTAGTTGCAGGAAAACGGCTAATGTCCCGATGATCAACCCGATGGAGAGTGAAAATTGCAAAACGACCAGTACCTTTCTTGGCAACACACTGCCTCCACCAGGGCGTGCATTTCCTATTCCTTTAAGAATGGTTTTTGGTGAAAAGCCGGAAAGTAAAAATGCCGGATAACTGCCCGCGAGCAATCCCGTTAAAGCTATAAATCCCGCTACCAGACCCCAGAACCACAGGTGGGCATAAGGTACCGCAAGTTCCTTATTGGTCAGTTGATTGAACCAGGGCAAGGTGGTTTCCGCCAGAATCAGGCAAATGCCAAATGAAATCAAAGACACCAGAAAGGATTCGGTCAGGAATTGATGGACCAAATGTTTTCGCTGTGAACCAACAACTTTCCTGACGCCAACCTCCTTGGCACGTCGTTCTGTCCTCGCCGTCGCCAGGTTCATAAAATTGATGCAAGCAATGATAAGCACAAAGGTGCCGATGATGCCAAAAATCCGGACATATTTAATGAATCCACTCACTGCTTCTCCATTTTCAAATTCACTGTAGAGTCTCCATTTATCCATTGGGTACAATGAAACTTCAGAGGTTGCCTGATCCTGTGGCAGGTGTTCCTTGACCAGGTTCTTGATCTTGGGCAATACCTGTTCCATGGTCGCATCCGGTTGCAACTGCACATAGCCCTGAAAAGCGAAATCAGTCCAATGATCCCGTGCTGCACGAACCCAGGGAGCAGAAAATTCAAAGTAACTGAAGGGTACGATGTAGTCAAAATCAAAATTGGATTGTTCCGGTGGATTTTGCATCAGACCCGTTACGATCAAATCTTCACGATTATCGATTCGCACCATTTTGCCCATGGGGTTTTCTTCCCCAAACAGCGCGTCCGCCATGTCCTGGGTGAGAACGATGGAATGCGATTCTTTCAGTGCCGTGGCAGGATCTCCTTTAAGCAATGGATAAGTAAATATTTTAAGAAAATCAGGGCTAGCCTGCAGCCCGCGACGGGAGAAACGGTGATCTCCGACCATCAAACCATGTTCCCAGCCCCAATCTTGCTCCGCGGCATATTTCACTTCCGGGATGGATTTGCGCATCAAGTCAATCAGGGGCAGCGGAACGGCTACAATGGTGTTGATGCTGCCATCACCCATCTTGTCGTTAAGTACGATTTGGTAGATGTCCTGATGGTTTTTATGAAATTTATCGTAAGACCACTCATCACGGATCCACAACCCAATCAAAAGGGCAATGCACATCCCTACACTTAGTCCGGCCATGTTGATCAGACTGGTGGAAGCATTGCGTCTCAGGGACCGAATTGCGATTTTTAAATGATTTCTGAACATATCATAGCCAATTTGAAATTCTGAAATACCTATTCATTGCGCAGTGATTTAACCGGATCAGCCAATGCTGCCCGTATGCTTTGGAAGCTGACGGTGGCGAAAGCTACCAGCAGTGCCATAACACCGGCCAGGATAAAAATCCACCAATGGATTTCAACCCGGTAGGCAAAGTTTTGCAGCCATTTATGCATCGCATAGTACGCGACCGGGGAAGCGATCACCAGAGCCAGGCCCACCAGGAAAATAAATTCCTTGGATAAAAGTCCGACCACCGAGAATACCGAGGCTCCCAATACTTTCCGAATCCCGATTTCCTTAGTCCGTTGCGCTGCCATGAAGGCCGCCAATCCGAATAATCCCAGGCATGCGATAAAAATCGATAACGTCGCAAACAACAAGAAGACCCGGGACATCCGGGATTCCTTCTCATAAAGGCTTTGCAGGTCCTGATCCAGGAAGGTATATTCAATGGGAGATTGAGGCGCCATGCCTTGCCATAAATCCCGGATGGATCCAATCTGATCCGCAATGTTTCCCGGGTTAAGCCTTACAATGATGTTGGACACACGCCACTGTGCCATGCGCATGACTAACGGTTCGATCTCTTCATGGAGCGATTGGAAATTAAAATCTTTAACGACGCCGACGACTTCACCACCGGGATCTCCTCCCCAGGATAACTTTTTGCCGATGGGTTGATCCCAACCCAATCGCTTGGCTGCCGTTTCGTTGATCAGCACTGCCGTGCTGTCGGTCCGGTGACTAAGGTCGATGTTACGACCGGCAACCATCTCCAGTTTCAGGGCGTCCACAAAGTTCGGATCGATGTGTGTATAGCTCAAAGAAGTTTCCTCGTAATTGGATGGTTGTTCGGGTAAGAAGATCGAACTATCAAATCCATCACCGGGCAGGTATTGTGAAATGGATACGACCTGAACGGCAGGCAATTGTTTAAGCTGGTCCATAAATGCGTCGTAATTCTTATCCAGGGCCCGGGCTTGCCGCAGGACAACCACGTGTTCCTGATCAAAACCCAAATTCTGTTGCTGGAGGAAATTCATCTGATTTTTCACCACGATCGTTCCGATGATCAAGCCAAGCGAAATGCAAAATTGCAGGATTACCAGTCCACGCCTCAAATTGCTTTTATTGCCTGAACCGCTTAATTCACCTCTGATCGATTGCATCAGATTCACCCCGGATAACATCAGGGCAGGGAACACTCCGGTAAGCAGGGTGGTCACCACCAGGAGTCCGGCCAGCAAGGACCACACGAAGGGAGTATGCAAGAAGCTGATTTCCAAATGCTTGCCTGCGATGGAGTTGAAAAAAGGCAACACCAATTGTGCCAGGATGACGGCCAGGACCAGAGAAGAAAAAACGTATAAAAATGCTTCCATGAAGAATTGACGGATAAGCTGACTCCTGGGCGATCCCAATGCTTTCCGGACACCCACTTCTCTGGCGCGGGTTAGCGCCCGGGCCGTTGCCAAATTGATGAAATTAATGGCAGCAACGGCGAGGATGAAGAAGGCAATGATACCAAAGATCCAGATGTAGGCCAGATTGGGCTTACGGTGTATGCTGGTCAGTGATTCAAATGGAAAGCTGGTGAAATTATTGCCGCGTTTCCAGAATTCATCCTGCATGAGATTGGCCGTAACCCAACGGTCTATTTTGTTCTTCAATGCAATTACATCGGCATCCTTTTCTATAGTGAAATACGTATAACAGGCAGCAGACCCCCACTCATTTTGCAACTGTTCAAATCGCTTGATGTTTTTGATTGGCGCCAGGAAGTCAAATTCCAGATGAGATTGATCGGGCCATTTTTTAACAACACTCCCGACCGTTAACTCAGTACCGTTATTTTGCAGGATGGTTCGTCCGATCACATTCGGGTCATTACCAAAATACCGTTCCGCGGCCTCCTCCGTTAATACAATGGTGTTAGGATCCTCCAGTGCTGTGGAAGGATTGCCCGCCACCGGAGTGACCGAGAAGACCTTAAAAAAATCTTCATCAACGTTCAACACATGTTCTTCCCGGATCCAATCGCCTCCTTTTTTCAGCGTAAATGAATTCTTACTCACCTGGGTCGCCCACTCCACTTCCGGGAATTCACTTTCCAGCAAACCGGCTAATGGCACTGGAACCAATGGGATTTCCCATTCATTTTCTCCAAATCGTGCTTTCCATTGTGCCCGGTATGTTTGATCCGCATTCGGGTGAAACCGGTCATAACTTAATTCATCTTTTACCCATAGGAAAAGCAGGAAACATACCGAAATCCCGATGGTGAGGCCGCCTATGTTTAAGATGGTGTTTCCTTTATGGCGGGCCATGTTGCGGATAGCGGTTTTAATGTGGTTGCGAAACATGTGAATCCGTTGAGATTAAAAAAGGCATTCTGTTAAGTTTTTCCGTTTTTACAGTTCGTCCATCGTTATTTCACGCCGTTATCCGCGTCCCACCAACCACGGTCTTTCCGGATGTACAATATCTGCCCGACGTGGTATGCGTTATGGGTACCGATGTGAGCAATGGTTGAAGCCCACTTATTAAGCTGTTCTTCACTGGCATTGGTGACGGCATCTTCCCATCCGGACAACACTTCATCCAGCTGCTGAATGGTGGTCTCCCATTCGGATTGGTTAAACCGGGTAAAGGTCTCCTGGTTATCGCTTTCAAATGCCGGTAATTGTTCACCGTGAAATTGTTTAAGCATGCGCTCATTCCAAAAAATCAGGTGCGTAGCCAGTTGACCAATGGAATGATTACCCTGTCCGTCATCCCAATTAGCTTGTTCTGCGGTCAGCCCGGCTACGGCCTGGTTGGCAGGTACAAACCATTCTTTCGATGTATGGGTCGTTCTCAATTGTTCCAGTAAAAGCTGTCTGATTGACAGAGGAGATTGGGAGTGGACTCCACCTGCAAGAACCAGGAATCCCAGTGCGAACAATAATTTTGCAATACCTGTTTTTTTCATATCATCAATTTTAGATCATTCATTTCGGATGCTTTTCACCGGATTGGACATGGCTGCTTTGATGCTTTGGTATCCAATGGTTGCAAAGGCAAGTGAGGTCGTCAGTAAAGCGGCAACAACAAAGGCCCACCATGGAATGTGAATCCGGAAAGCGAAGTCGGCCAACCATCGATCCATCAGGATATACGCAATGGGCATGGCCAGGATTAAGGCAATCCACACCAGTTTGATAAAATCCAGGGAGACCATCGCAACCAGGCGTCCAACCGAAGCTCCCAGAACTTTCCGGATACCGATTTCTTTGGTCCGCTGTTCAATCATAAACAAGACCAGCCCAAACAGTCCCAGGCATGAAATGAAGATGCCCAGGAAAGTGAAATAACCGGACAACTTCCTGGTCAGCAATTCATTCTGGTACATATACATGTATTCTTCATCGGCGAATTGATGAGCAAAAGGGAAGGCCGGGTTTATCTTTTGATGCAGGCTTTCCAGTGCAGGCAACACCTGATCCATGGATTGAGGATTAACCCGGATCATTGCGTATCCTCCCTGATGTTTTCGCACTTTGCGCAAGACCAGGGGCTCGATCGGCTGATGCAATGAGTTAAAATTAAAATCTTTGATGACGCCGACGATGGTACCCTGGATGCCCCAAAAAGTCAGTGGTTTTCCGATGGGGTCGGTATACCCTATTTGCTCCAAAGCTTTTTCATTGATCAGAAAACCGGCCGAATCCTGGAATTCTTCGCTGAATCCCCTTCCCATCAGCATTTCAGCTTTCATCGTTTCAATAAAATCATCACCTACCGCGACCTCGGAGAAACGGGGTTTGGTATTAGGAGTTTTCCCTTCCCACTCCACCGATCCGGTCGTATTCTCAATGTCAAAGGGCCGCTGGGTTACCCGGCTGACGTTTTCGATTCCGGGTATTTTTAAAGCTTCCATCTTGAATGTTTGAAAGTCCTGCAGGAGTTCGCCCCTTAATCGCAGATAGATCAGGTTGCTCTTGTCGTAGCCAACATTTTTGGTGTAGATGTATTGCACCTGTTTCGAAATAATGATGGAAGAAACCATGAAGATGACGCACAAAACAAATTGCAGTACGACCAGTCCTTTTCGAACCATCGTCCCGGAGCCGCCTTGTCTTTCGTGCCCTTTCAGGACCGAAATGGGCTTGAATGCCGATAACATGAATGCCGGGTAGCTGCCGGCAAATAAACCGGTCACTAGACTAACACCAGCCAGGCCTATCCAGAACCAGGGTTCCGAAACCGGCAATTGCATTTGTTTGGAAACCAACTGATTGAAAAATGGGAGTAACAATTGAATGGCAACCAGTGCCAACAGGCTCGCGGCGATTGAAAATAAAACCGCTTCAAAAATAAACTGCCGGATCAATTGACTGCGGTCCGCGCCCATCACCTTTTTAACTCCGATTTCCCTGGATCGCTTGAGCGAATAAGCCGTACTTAAATTCATGAAATTAATGCAGGCAATGAGCAAGATGAACAGAGCCACGACTGAAAACAAACGTACGTATTCAATCCGGCCACCGGAAGGATAGCCATCTTTAAAACCGGAATGCAGGTAGCGAGCTGCATAAGGCTGCAATCCCAGCTCCAGGTGATCGTTATCCGCGTAGTCCTGATCGTAAGCCTTGATGAATGAAGTCATTTTGGCATTTAACGCCTGTGCATCGGTTCCTTTTTTCAATAAAGCGAACGTGTACGGACCACTGTTGTGCCAATCCTTAATCCAGGCATTGTCTTTTTTGAATCGCTCCCAGCTAAACAGGAAATCAAACTTTTCCGAACTATTGTGTGGTACGTCCCGGAAAACTCCGGAGACTTGCATATCCCAGCGGTTGTCCACCTTAATCACCTGTCCCATGGCCGCTTCTGCACTTCCAAAAAACGTTTTTGCCAACTTTTCTGAAATGGCCATACTCTCCGGGGATGCCAGAGCGTCCGCAGGGGTACCGGCCAACATCGGATAGGTGAACATTCTGAAAAAATCGCTTCCAGCATAATTTCCTTTGCGGATCATGGTTCGTTCTCCGACTGCCACGGTCATGTATTGAGTCCAGGCTATATTGCAGGCCATCTCGACTTCCGGCATGCTTTTCGGCAGTTCCTCCCCCAGCAGCCCGGGAGTGTCATAACTGCCAAAAACCTGACCTTCCATGACCTCCTTGCTGGTAACCGCATAGAGCCGGTCCAAATTTTCATGGAAGCGGTCATAACTATATTCATCAGCTACCCATAGGTAAATCAGCAAACTGCAGATCAGTCCCAACGCCAATCCCAGCAGGTTGATAAGCGTAAAGGTTCTTTGCTTGAATAAATTTCGCCAGATGATCTTAAGATTAACAAATTGCATGTCCTGCCAGATTTACATCAAATGAATTGATTTCCGTTTCCTTTATTCGTTTCGTAATGATTGAACCGGATTCGCTAATGCCGCCCGAATGCTCTGAAAGCTGATGGTGATGAAGGCGATGAAAATTGAAAGACAACCGGTGATAAGAAATACCCACCATTGGATCCTCACATGAAATACAAAGTTCTGTAACCACTTATCCATCAGATAATAAGCCACCGGTGTCGCCACCATCAGGGCAATCAGTACCAGTTTCAGGAAATCCGCCGACATCATCCCCACCAACCGCAATGATTGAGCACCAAGCACTTTACGGATGCCGATTTCTTTGGTACGCTGTTGCGCTGCATGAATAGCCAGTCCGAACAACCCCATACAAGCGATAAGTATGGCCAGCACTGAAAACCCTTTGCAGGTAAGTGCAAACCGATCTTCAGCCTGGTAAAATTGAGCGATGATTTCGTCAAAAAATCGGGCATCAAAAACCTGATCAGGATACAAATCATCGAATACGTGCTTGATGGCCAGTGTTGTTGAAGCGGTGTTTCCCGGGTTCAGTTTCACCCCTCCCAGGGTGTAGAGGCTACGATAAGACCCGATCACCATCGGCTCATAACCAGCTTGCAATGGCTTGGAATTAAAATCCCTCACCACACCTAAGATCGGGTAATACGGGTCACTTTCTAACTTCAATGGGACGCCCAAAGCTGCTTCAGGAGATGCAATACCAACTTTTCTCAGGAGGGTTTCATTGATAATGTATCCGGTGGTCGTATCTGCCGGCCCATACCAGCGTCCGGCCAGTAATTCTACCCCAAAGGTTTTTTGGAAATCTGCATCTCCAAAAAGATAGGATACGTTGAATGGCTGCGCTTCTTTTCCGACTCCGACGGTAAAACTGGTTTGCCAGCTGCCCTGGGAGGCTGGAGGCAGGTTCGTCATGGTCATTGAAGACACCCCGGGTAGTTGCTGTATTCGTTGCTTCAGTGTGGCAAACTTGGTCTGAGTTTCTTCATTATTAGCCACCCTGAACAAGTAGATCAAATCCTTGTTAAGTCCCAGATCTGCCTTTTGGATGTAATTCATTTGTTGGACGGCGACCACCGTAGCCACGAGCAAGACCTGTGCAATGGCAAATTGAAGGATGACCAAACCGTTACGCATCCGGTTTCCGCCGGTGTTAGCAGTCAATTGATTTTTAATGGCCAGAGCTGGTTTGAAACCGGTCAAAATCATCGCGGGATAAAATCCAGACATTATGGTGGCCAGCAGAATTAATGCGGCTAAAAATATCCAGGAAACCGGAGATTGATACCACACCATATCTTCGGGCAAGTTCGATATACCCTGAATAAAGGGTTTGGCAAACAGCAGGAGTATCAATCCCACAACCACCGCCATCAGGACCATGATGCCGGTCTCGCTCATAAACTGCCAGAAAAGCATTCTGCGTGTACTTCCCAACGTTTTGCGGACTCCAATCTCTTTGGCGCGCTGAAGGGCTTGGGCGGTGGAGAGATTAATGAAATTAAAACAACCCATTAACAACACCAGAAAGCCAATCGCCGACAGTACCCACAACCGACTACGGTCAACCACTATACCTCCCGGAGATCCGAACCGGGTGTCGAAATGGAGATCACTTAAAGGCTGGAGGAAGTGCCGGTTGGTACCGATTTGCCGGCTATTGGAGGCAGCAGCGTATTCCCGGACTCCTACCTGACTCACTGCCGCATTCGCCGCCGCTAAACCGGAACGATCATTCAGTAATGCATACAGTTGATCATTGCCACGATTCCTTCCCCAGTTTTCAATATAATCGTATTTGTCCGGGTTGGCCAAGAGGGTCTCGTAGGAGATTAGCATACGAACCGGTAAATCACAATTCTCCGGCACATCCTCCATGACACCTCGAATGGTCATGGGTTCATTGTCCAGCATTAAAGTTTGTCCGGTAGCATTTTGCCAATGATCAAAGCAAGTTTCCGCTAATTTTCTGCTGATAATAAGGTTGCCCGGTTCGGTCAACGCCGTGGCCTGCTCGCCTGCCACCGGTTGACCACCAAAAATCTCAAACCAGGATGGCTCGGCAAATAGGGCAAGGTCTCGCCCTCGCAATTCCAGTTTCTTCAAAGGGGCACCGCCGGAGGGACCGGGGACAATAATGGTAGGACGGTACAACCGAACCCGGGTGCTGGCTGCAAACTGGGGGACCGTGCGCTGAGCGGATATCATCGCGGCTGTTGCGATACCCATCTGGAAAGACCGACCGCTTTCAGGACTATTGCGTTCACCAACCATACGCACAATGCGGTCGTAGTTTTTGAAGTTTTTATTATAGCTCAGTTCATACCTGATGATTTGGTAAATAAGCAATACCGCAGCCGTGCCAATGCCCAGTCCAAGGATATTTAACAGATTGAGCCGTTTGTGGCGGACGATCTTCCGAATGGGAATGAACAAATAGCTTTTCAGCATAGTCTGCTACTTTGATTGGTATTAATTAACTCATTCATTACGCAAGCTATCTACCGGATTGGCCAATGCCGCCCGCATG
Source organism: Saprospiraceae bacterium (assembly GCA_020436785.1). GTDB lineage: Bacteria > Bacteroidota > Bacteroidia > Chitinophagales > Saprospiraceae > JAGQXC01. The sequence goes on from JAGQXC010000308.1 coordinate 11,029, forward strand.
CTCTGTAAACCGATGGTTGCGAAAGCGATGATAATCGCAAGTAATCCAATCACCGCAAACACCCACCACGGCATGGAAATATGGTAAGCAAATCTCTGTAACCAGTGATGCATCAGGTACAACGAAACCGGACTGGCCACCAGGACTGCAATCATGATCAACCGGATGAAGTCTGACGCCAGCAACCGAACGATGCCTGACTCCGAGGCGCCCAACACTTTGCGTATTCCAATCTCTTTGGTCCGGTTTACGACGGATAGAGCAACCAACCCCAGCAATCCCAGACAGGCCAGGAAAATGGCCATCCCTCCGGCCCAACCAATGATCTTGCCCAGCCGGGATTCGTATTGATAGAACCGGTTCAGGTCCTCATCCAGAAAGCTGTAGTTAAATGGGAGCTCCGGTTCAATTTCACGCCAATTGTTTTGCAGTGAGGCCAACACCTGCTCCGGATCTCCGGCCCGCACACGGACGAAAAACTGGAATGGATGTGATTCTCCCTTCCGATATGGCATAAATAGCTGGGGTTCCACCTTTTCCCGGAAAGACCGAAAGTGGAAATCACTAACCACCCCCTGAACCACCGGGGGCGACTCTTCATTGTTATATCCGTCAATGGATTGACCAATAGCTTCGGCAGGTGTCCAGCCAAAATTGCGGGCAAAAGCTTCATTGATGATAACGTGTTCAGGGCCCATGCCAGGCTGAAAATTTTCCCCGGCAATGACATGCATGCCCAACGCATCGACGAAGTTGGAATCCACAATGTATTGATACGTTTCTTTCTGTTGACCGTGATAATCCCAGCCCATAAATGCATACCCAGCTTCTTTACCAAAGCTCATCTCTGCGCTGGAAACGGTGAGTACCTCTGGATTTTGCAAAGCCATTTGCCGAAATTTTGGGTAAATCTCCGCCGCATTGGTTTCCCGGGCCCGGACGACAATTACGTTTTCTTTGTTGAAGCCCGGATTTTCCGTTCGCATGAAATGGACTTGCTTAAGTATGATGGTCGTTGAGATGGCCAAACCGATACTCAGTACAAACTGTGTGGTGACCAATCCTTTAGAGAAAAAGTTTAATCCTCCCAGGCGCAATCTGGTTTTCAGAACACTGACCGGGCGAAAGCCGGACAATACGGCAGCCGGATAGGCCCCAGCCAACAAACTGACCAGGAGGATCAATCCGATCACCAACCACACCATCTCCGGATATTGCTGAAAAGAGAAAATCAGCTCACGGTCTGCCAGGGTATTAAACCATGGTAAGGCCACCTGAGCCAATAAGATTCCCAGGATGGCAGAAAACACGCTCATCATCAGTGATTCGGCTAAAAACTGCCGCACCAACAAATTGCGATTGCTTCCCAATACTTTGCGAACACCCACTTCCATGGCCCTGCCTGCCGAGCGGCCTATGGATAAGGTGGTAAAATTGATGCAGGCGATAAGCAACACTCCCGCCGCAATGGCCAGGAGCATCCAGATAAATGCGGGGTCCATTTCTGCGGCATTCTGCCATTGAGTTTTTCCGGTATGCAGTTGGTTCAAAGGCATCAGACGGTAGGTAGTTGGTGAACCTGCCCCAGACCATAGTCCTTCTTTACGCAAATAGGATTCTTCTTCCGGGTAATGCCGTTTATAAAAATGTTGCAATTGTTCAGCTCCGGGACCGCTAAGGTCCGCCAAATCACTGTTGGCATGCAGCATTACAAAAGTTTCCAGGTTGGACCAATCCCACTGATCCCTGGCTTGCTTCCCATTGTCAGTAATCAGAAAGCGGTCAAACGGAGCCAGTATTTCAAAGGACAGGGATGAATTGGGAGGGATGTCTGCGGCGACACCCCCGACGAAATAAGTTTCAAATTGATCTTCCAGTTTAATTTGCAAAGGTTCTCCTACAATATCCATGTCCCCAAATAAGCGCATGGCGGTTTTCTCCGTCAAAATCACCTTATAAGGATCGTTCAGTGCATTGTCCGGTCGTCCCCGTTTCAATGGAAACGTAAAAACCGAAAGAAAAGAAGTGTCTGCAAACGTGACGTCGGCCTTACCCATCTGTCCATGAGCTCTCACGTAACTCTTCTTCCAGGATGGCTTATAGCGGATGGCTTTAGCGATTCCAGGCAGTTCTTCTTGTAGGGCAGGTCCCAAAGGCATAGGCAAAAAGGTTCCGGCACCCACTTGCGATCGTGAGCCGACTGGCTGCATCCATTGGACGACCTGGTAAATACGATTTTCGCTTTTATGAAACCGGTTGAAGCTGAACTCATTCACCGCATAAAGCAAAAAGAGGCTAAAGCAGGCAATGCCTATGCTTAATCCAAGGAAATTAATGACACTTAATCCTTTTTGACGCCAGATGGTCCTTATTGCGACTTTGAGGTGATTGAAAAACATTTAATATTGATTTAACGGTAATTCATTCATCCTGCAGGGACTTTGCCGGACTGACCAATGCCGCCCGCAGACTCTGAAAATAAACAGTAAAGAAAGCCACTGCAATGGCAATCAGACCAGCCACCAGGAAGATTGTCCAATGCAGCGAAATGTGATAAGCGAAATCCTGCAACCAATTGCGCATAAAAAAGAAGGCCAACGGAGATCCTATCAATATTCCCCAGACCACCAGCCGGATAAAATCCCTGGATAACAGTGTGGTAATGCTGGCAACACTCGCGCCAAGGACCTTGCGAATTCCAATTTCTTTTGTGCGTTGATCGGTCGTAAATGCAGCCAAGCCGAATAGGCCCAGACAAGCGATAAATAAAGTTGCTAAGGCTGACCAGATTAGCATTTGCTGACGCCTGGCATCTTCCTGATAAAATAATGCCAACTGCTGATCTAAAAAATGATACTCAAACAACTGGTCAGGGTCGACGCTGGCAATAATCTGCTCCATTTTTTTCAGCGTTCCCGGGATGTCGTTGCCATCAATCCTGGAAGTGAAATAATCAATGCTCTGTACCGGATTGTATTTATAGCCCAACACCAATGGCTGAATCTTTTGACGCAATGACTGATAATTAAAATCCTGGACAATTCCCACCACTTTAGCCTGCAGTGGTTTTTCTCCCCGCAATGGAATGTAACTGCCGGAAAAAGACCGTTCCGGAATTTCAACCAGCTGACCGGCGGCCTCTTTAATCTTTAGTTTTTCCGCAGCGGTGCGGTTTAATAATATGGAAAGCGTATCTCCCCGGTTTTGAAATGCCCGGCCACTGATTAAATTTATATCATAGGTGGTCAGAAAATTTTCATCAATTCCTAAAAAATAAGCTTCTGTAGGCTCCTCCGTACTGCCTTCTGAAACCACTTTAACGGTAGGAATGGATTTCCATTCTCCGGGAACGCGAGAGGTCGTTGACACTTCTTGGACGGAAGGGATTTTCGAAAATTCATTGATGATGGATTCTGCACCATTGCGCACCTTGCCACTATTAATATCCACGACCACCATTAAATCCCTTGAAAATCCCAGGTCCTTTTTATTGATGTATTTAATTTGCTGAAATAATACCAAAGTCGCTATGATCATGACCACCGAAACGGCAAACTGAAAAACGACCAATATCCGGCGCACTGACGCGTTTCCTCCTTGATTTATTTTCAGATTTTTAAGCAATGAGACCGGGCTGTATCCGGACAAGATGAACGCGGGATAGCTACCGGAGATCAGACCCGTTAGAAGGGTCGCCAAAATGGCATAGCCCCAGATCCGGTAGTCGGTATGCCACCCCAGGCTAAGGGTTTTCCCGGTAAAATGATTAAATGGCGGCAGTATGCTATTAACAAACACGATCGCCAGAATAAAGGATACACCGGTAATAACCACCGACTCCATCAGGAATTGATGGATCAGTTGATACCTGAAAGCACCGCTTGCTTTGCGGACGCCAATTTCTTTACTGCGGTTGGATGCTTTCGCAGTGGTGAGATTCATGTAGTTGACGCAGGCAATCAGCAATACAAACAATGCGATCATGGCAAAGACCCGGATGTAATAAAAAGAGCCTTTGGATATGGTTTCTACATTATTGTTTCGTGCACCATCGATGATGTCGTCACTATTGAGGTGCATTTCCTTGATCGGCTGAAGTCGATAAGACCGTGAGACTCCTTCATTTTCCT
>JAGQXC010000309.1 GCA_020436785.1 Saprospiraceae bacterium
AAAATAGGTTGATTATCAGTTACTTAATCGCATATTCCTCTATAGAAAATTTGGTCTAATGCATGATTTGGGTTTAACTTCCAGTGGACCGCCGTTAACAAAGGTGACGTCATGGGGACGATCATAGCGGGTGATTTCCACATCCAGCATGGGGCTCAATGACCATTTAGCACGGAAATGGGTACCCAGTCCAACCGGTCCGGCAGATTGTTTTTCCATGACCTGCTCATCAGGATTCCATTTTAATTCGTTGGTCATATCGGCGATGAAGTCAAAAACGGTTTCCTGTGATCGGTTGATAATGACCTGGTTTTTAATGGGAGCCGGATGTCCGGAAATTAAATAAAAGACACCCAATTGAAGAATTACCAGCACGACCAGCGCCAGCAACGCGATCAAAATGGTTTTCACATCAATTTACTTTTTGATATTAAAAGTGTGATCATTCAACTTGGTCATCACCCAAGCCATGTCGCCTTGATTGTATTCTAAATTAAGCTTTTTGATGGATCAATGCGCATATTTTGTCGTGACCCCGTTGGCATCCATGACGATTTGCACGTGATAGTTGTCGTCGGTGCGTCCAAAGGTATATCCTGCATTGGTGAATAAATCGATCACTTCCTGATGGGGATGGTTAAAAGGCCGGTTGTGCGTACTGATACCTAGGAAGGCCTGATTCGAGCAGTTCGTCGTCCAGGTGCCTTGTCCCTGCTGATCGAGCGAGCCATTCCGGGAGCCGTGGTGGGGGACTTTGAAAAAGACCGTATCGTTAGGAATTTGATTTTTAATCACATTCCAGACCTCTTCTTCAGCATCACCGGTAAGCATGCATGTCTGTTGGTGCAGTTTTAAAGCCAGGACGATCGAGTTGTTGTTTTCATTATCGGAAATTTCATCTTCATTGGGCCACAGTACCTCAATTTGCACGTCTCCGAAATTGGGGAAAACCCGGTTGTTGTCGATGGCCTGGTGGGCGATGCCGGTCCGGTTGGCATATTCCTGCAGGTGGGCAAGATTTGAATTTAAAACGCTCTTGGAATAGTAAAACCGGTTGGTACCAAAAGTCCGCATGATTTCTTTTAATCCTTCACCATGATCCATATGGGCGTGAGTAAGCATGACCCAATCAAACAGGGGTTTATTGATGGTACTGGTATTAAATTTCCGTTGAAAATAACGCCGTAGAAAAATGAGGCTTGATTTGTAATTGGAACTGTCGTTGGAATCGATCATGGCGTACGTCTCCTGGCCGTTGTCATCCGTCGTTTCCAACAAGATGGAGTCTCCCCAGCCGACATTGATCAGGATGATTTTTAAGCTGCTCATGCTTTTATTTTTTGCAGGTAACGCTCCCGGTTGTCGTGATAAATTTGCTGTGAATGGTTGATTTGATTTTCCGTCCAGGATTTAAATGCCCTGGTTTCTATTTCCGAATAGCGCAGGGGAGGCTCCGGGTCTTTTTGTTGTTCCGCCAGGTTTCTGAATGATTCGGAGGCAATGACGTCATTCCGTAATTTCCAGCACCATTGAAAGGTCTCCAGGGTGATCCGGTAAACGAGGCCCTGGTCAATTTTTTCATGATCAAACCATTCATGCGGTACCCAGATGTCATTGATGTCGACAAACAGCTCTTCATGTTTTTCGATGAAATCATACATCGCAGCGATGTCCTTGTCGTCCCGGAAAATGTCCGAATACTGGGGTGGACCAACCAGTATCGCTTCAAAATTCAACAGGATCATGGATGGGCTGGCTTCTGTGGTAACCGGCGTTAAGGTCCAACCCGGCGCGGGATGGTCGGATTGAATGGAAAAATAAGTGCATCGCACCATGTTGCTGCCATCGATGTTCCGGATGGCATCCGTGATGATGGGTATACGTAGTAATTCAGCTTTCATGCGTTTATACGTTCGTTCAAAAGAAGAATGACCGGCTGAGGGACCGGGTCATCCTTTGGAGTAATCTCTGGGACAATTTTGAACAACTTGGTGCGGATGCAATCAGGTAAGACGACTTGCCTACCCGATAGGCCTGTCGTGTAGTCTTTCTAAATATACAATGATTGAGCGTGGAAGTCAATAAGAGGTAGACGACAGGTTATTTTGTATTCAACTCAGGCTACAGGAAACCAAACCTCCGGTGTCTGGTATCCAGTGTTTAAAAATTGCCATTTACATTTCTTTCTTTCACCCGGTACTGATACGGATTTCGTCCCGGGGTACTTTTCTGCAGCCGCGGTAACCGTTCAAACAAACCGGTGGACAGCATCTTTTTCTGAAAGCGGCTCCGGTCGATCTTTTCATATTGTATGAAAAATATTTTCTCACCAGGACTCATGAAAGCCCTGAAGCACCGCCTTTGCGTCTTTGCGAGAACCCCAGGAACCTTTGCGTCTTTGCGTCTTTGCGAGAACCCCAGGAACCTTTGCGTCTTTGCGTCTTTGCGAGAACCTCAGGAACCTTTGCGTCTTTGCGCCTTTGCGAGAACCCCAGGAACCTTTGCGTCTTTGCGAGAACCTCAGGAACCCTGAAGCCCATTTTAGAATTAAATGACTACATTAATCATGGTAAGCATGAAAGCAAATGATAAACCGTTTGTCACTTTAATTTCCTTTGATCAATGATCAATTTTTTCAGGAATATTCGTGGACAATTACTTGCCGAAAATAAGCTCGTCAGGTACCTGATCTATGCACTGGGAGAAATCATTCTCATTATTCTGGGGATACTTATTGCCTTACAGATCAACAACTGGAATGAAAAGCGAAAAGAGGCCATTCTCGAAAAACAGATTCTGCAGGAAATACGGGATAATTTGATGCTGGATACCACATATTTTGC
>JAGQXC010000310.1 GCA_020436785.1 Saprospiraceae bacterium
ATACCTGTTGCCCGTTTACATTTATCGTTATGACGGGGTGAGCATTGAATCCACCCTGGAAATTCAGGACTCCGAGAAAGCCCAGCGCATCCACAGCTACAATGATTTTTTACGCAACCAGGGATTACGGCGGATGACCATCGAAAGCAGTCATATCCTTTGGGTTCCTTTTCATGAATTGTATTGCATGGCGGAGAAAGTGACCCGTAAAGCAGAATTGGTCAACCGGGCACCTGAATCCACACCTGCGACTGCTTCATCGGGCCCGCACGCGGTGGCAGCAAGTTCGAAATCCATCACCATGCCGGTTTTCGGCAGGGAGTATGCCGAAGTCCCGGTAAAATCGGATGTACTGAAACGCAAGGTGTTTTTCATCGTGGCCGGTCACGGAGGCCCCGATATTGGCTGCAATACCCTAAAGGAGGGGCATCGCCTTTGTGAGGATGAATACGCTTACGATGTAGCCTTACGGCTGGCGCGTCTGTTGATGGAAAACGGGGCCAACGTCGAAATCATCATTGAAGATCCCAATGACGGGATCCGGGATACGGAACTGTTGGAAAAAGATTACGATGAACGCTGCCTGGGTGAAAAATTGCCGCGCAATCAGAAATTGCGTCTCCAGCAACGGTCGGATGCCGTGAACAAATTGTACCGGGAATACCGTGCGAAAGGATACACCGATCAGAAAATGATCTCCATTCACGTGGATTCACAAAATGAGAACAACCGGCAGGATGTCTATTTCTTCCATGCGCCCGGTAGCAAAGCGGGCAGCCATCTGGCATTCAATATGTATAAGACCTTTCAGCAGAAATACGACTATTACCAGAAAGGTCGGGGGTACCGGGGCTCGGTCCGGGAAAAGGAATATTTTGTTCTGGTGAATACGCTTCCACCCGCTGTCCTCGTCGAATTGGCCAACATGCAAAACGAAAAAGACCACCGTCGCATTCTCAGCCCCACCAATCGCCAGTATCTGGCTCAATGGCTTTACGAAGGAATCATAAAGGATTGACGGAAGAGATAGGCAATTTCCCGGAGCAGGCCATTTCCTATGATTGGGTCCTGTGGTTTTGAATGGTCAGGTTACAAATCCTGTACCAGCAGGTTACATCCTCTCCATTCGCTCTGGTCCAGCCTGCCATCAATGGTGTAACCCTGGCCGTTAAAGCGTCCAAGATCTTCCGTCAGCAAAAAAGAACAGGTAGCCACATTGGCAAGATCAATTATTCCAACCCGCCCAGCCCGGTTTAATTTCCGTTCCTGAACCAATGGATCTTCCCGTTCAAAAATCCGAAATCGCAAGGTCGGCGTATCGTGAAAGAACAATCCATCCCTGGAATAGCTCTGGGACAACAGTTCCGTCATCCCATATTCGGAATGAATGTGAGCCGAAGTTCTTTGCCGGATGATCCCATGCAAACTTTCCTTCGTCATTTCTTCCTTTCTTCCTTTCATGCCTCCGGTTTCAATGATGTGCAGTTCGGGGAAATCCAGCGGATGTTGTTCCAGGAAATCGATGAGTGCAAAGCTTACCCCAAAAAGGATGGTTGGCGTGTGGTTGGCTTTGCAATGCAGCAACTGGTTGTATAATTTCTGGTGATCGTATAAATAAAAGCCCGAACCTGCTTGCTGGGACCGTTCAATAAAATGGCTGACCATAGCGACCAAACTGCTGTGTCGGCGCTCTAAGTAGCCGGGAAGTAAGGCGAGGAAACACCAATCCTGCGGAGAACCCCATTGCCGGGTAAAGCCTCTGGTACAATTAGCCAGATAAAAATCAAGGTCCTCAATCAAATGTCTGCTTGGTTGCTGACCGGTGGTGCCACTGCTCTCAAACCAGATGTTGGTCTCCCAGTAGCCCGTCCGGATGTTCTGGTATTTAAAAAGTTGAATGGGCAGGAATGGCACCTGATCTAAGGAGGTCAAGAAGTCCGGCTCAATCCTTAACAAATCAAGATATCGGCGATAGACCGGATTATGCGAACTCTGAATACGAAACAACTCCATAGCCATTTCATCAAAGTCATAGCTTCCGGTTTGAACTGTTGTTTTCAATTGTTGAATCTGCCGGTGGAGTCCCATGGTGTCCATAGCTGGAAATTATAGTCAAATCATCAGATTCACCGGTAATGATCCGGGAAATCCGTCGTGAAATAAATTAAGCGTTGTGCATCATTTTCCAGGCATTTAAATTACCCCGCAATTTATAACCAATCCTATTCCCGGTGCGTTATACTTTTGTACGATAATCCATTACATTCGTAACATGCGGTACTTAGGGCTAGTTCTACTTTTAACCTGGATGGTGATGACCTGTAAGCCGGCTAACGACATCAGTATTGTGCCGGATATCGAATTCCTGGGAATGAGCAAAGATACGGTCGATCAGAACATCAAGAAAAATGACTCCCTGTACATTCAGTTACGGTTTCAGGACGGGGATGGAGATATCGGATTTGCCAACAACGATGCCAACATTTTTATTGAGGACATGCGCGACGGATACGTCATCAAATATGCTTCTCCGGTGATACCGGGAAGCGCTTCCTTAAGCGATGTCAGCGGCACCATCCAATTGCTGATCAATACGCAATTCAATATCTGTTGCAAGTATGCCAACGGTCAACCGGCCTGCACGCCCGCAGAGGGTGACCAAAAATTTGATGTTTTACAATACCGGATTTACATCGTCGACCGGGCAGGAAACGAATCCAACCGTGTTGAGACGGGCCCCATTGTTATCCGTTGCAACTGATCAATCGTTATTGGCCTGGATGGCAGCGGTAACCGTTGATTTGGCATTTCCAACAAACAACTGGTCATCAATTTGTATCACCGGTCTTTTTAAGAAGGTATATTCTTCAAGAATGAGTCGCCGATAATCCTGTTCGGTTAACTGCATCTCGTGCAATCCCATCGCCCGGTATTTCAATGCTTTACGGCTGAATAAGGCTTCATAAGATCCGGTTTTTTTTGCCATGGCATCCAGTTGCTCTGGAGTGATGTTTTCCGTTTTGATGTCCTGCAGTTCAAACCCTTCCGGTCCGATTTCCTTGATGATTCGCTGTGAGGTGGAGCAGGTCGATAAATGGTAAATTTTTTTCATAGATTGAGCTACATTCGATAACACCCTTACTAATATTATGGCATCGAAAAAGTTTATCCCGCCTTCGGAATTAATCATCAATGACCGCGGAGCCATTTATCACCTGGATGTTTGTCCGGGTGAATTGGCGGACACCATCATCACGGTCGGTGATCCCCAGCGGGTAGCCAGGGTCAGCCGTCATTTTGACCGGATCGAACACCAAATCCAACATCGTGAATTTCTGACGCATACCGGCTGGCTGGGTAAAAAACGCCTTTCCGTTGTCGGAACCGGCATTGGTCCGGATAATATTGACATCGTGATCAACGAAGTAGATGCGGTGCATAACATCGACTTTTCGTCGCGCAAACCGAAATCCATGCCTACCGAGCTGACCATTATCCGCATAGGAACTTCCGGATCTTTGCAGACGGATATACCCGTGGATACCTGGGTCGCGTCCACCCATGGCCTGGGGCTGGATAATCTCCTGGCCTACTATGCCGGAAGTACACCGTACTTTGACGCCGGAAAATCCCTGGTTGGAGATATCGGGATGGCTGTCCAGCCCTATCTGGTGGAAAGCGATCCACAATTGCTGCTCTTATTTAACGATCCGTTGATCCAACAGGGCATTACCGTAACCAGTCCGGGATTTTATGGTCCGCAAGGAAGAACGTTGAGGCTGCAACCCAGTCGTCCGGTTACGCAATTAATGCAAGGTTTAACCCATGCCGGGCAACGTGTTACCAATTTTGAGATGGAAACGGCAGCCATCTACGGGTTGGCCAAATTGTGCGGTCACCGGGCGCTAAGTTTAAATGCAATCCTGGCCAACCGGGCCGCCAATACGTTCAGTAAATCTCCTCTGGAAACCATTGACCGGCTCATCGAATGGACATTAGCCAAACTGGAATCGTAGTCCTTTGCCAATGCCTGCATAAGGGTATACTTTATTTTGTCTCAACCCGTAAAGCCTTGCTGGGGCGGCCTTCGACCTGTTCCCGGTTAACCGCCGTAATCACATAGGTGTAGGTGGCTTTTCTTCTTATTTTCCGATCAACAAACTCCATTTTGCGGTCATCGTAAGGGGTAATGGTGTAGATGTTTCTCGGGTCTTCGATGCCCAGGTATTTTTCACCGTCATAACGATAAATCACATAATAGAAAGGTTTATATCTTGATAGACCATTCAACGCCCAGGTCAATTTAACGTATTTCTTTTTTCGTTTGATCTTGGACCAGGCCGGAGCATGCACCGCCGGCATTTCCGCACCTGGATTCACCGGTGGCAATGCAGGGATGCGGTAACTGGCTGCCAGGGAATCGGTGACTCCCAGGTTATTTTTCACAAACCATTTTCCGGAAAAATAAATATCTCCGTCAATGGCCTGGTAGCTGCGGGCCATGCGAAGTTGGTTAGGCAATTCCCCGGGGACTTTCCATGCGGGTTCATCCTGGTTGCCCACCCGGTAAATGGCATGGCCAATATATAAATTGGCCTTAAAGCGGTGGTCACTCCACCATTGCATCATTAATGCCGGATCCACCCTTTTAAAACCCAGATGCCAATAAAGTTGTGGCGCGACGTAATCGATCCACTCTTTGTCAAGCCAAAGCAAAACGTCCGCGTACAGGTCGTCATAACTCGTCTGGCCGGCTTCGGTGGCCGAACCCAGGACAGGATCGCGGTCCCGGTTCCTCCAAACTCCAAATGGACTGATTCCCAACTGGACATAAGGCTTGGTCGTTTTAATCAAATTATGGAGTCGCAGGATAAAGGTATTGATGTTATTGCGTCGCCAATCGTCAATCGAACCGAAACGTACCGCACTGGCCTCATAAGCGGCCTCGTCATCGAAAGCCTGACCGGAAACCTTGTACGGATAAAAGTAATCATCCAAATGGATGGCATCGATGTCGTAATTCTCCAGAATCTCCTGCATAACCTGGAGGACATAGGATTGAACGGCGGGTAACCCAGGGTTCAGATACAACTTCTCCCCGTATTCGACGATCCAATCAGGATGTCTGATGGCGACGTGATCCCTGGACAAATCCTGCCTTCTCATATTGTTGGCAGCCCGGAAGGGATTGATCCAGGCATGGAATTCCAGTGAACGTCGATGTGCCTCCTGGATCATAAAATCCAGCGGATCGTATTTGGGTTGGGGAGCCTGTCCCTGCTTTCCGCTCAGGTAGGCAGACCATGGCTCGATGGCTGATGGATAAAAGGCATCGCAGGCGGGACGGATTTGAACCACCACTGCATTCAATCCCACGTGTTTCAGTTGATCAAACAATGCTGTAAGTTCAGATCGTTGTTCTTCCGGACTAAGACCGGGTCGGGATGGCCAGTCAATGTTTTCCACGGTTGCAATCCAGGCACCACGAAATTCGTGTTTCTTCGCCTGAGCAGGCAATGAGTAAGAGAAGATCGAAACCAGGGTTAACGTCAAAAGAACAATCCGCATGGTATGCACCATCTTCCTACTTCTTCCCCTTTGATTTGGCATGATCAGCCAGGAACTGTTCCAGCCCAATGTCGGTCAGTGGGTGTTTCAGTAATCCCAGGATCGCTGATAATGGACAGGTCACCACATCCGCGCCGGATTTGGCCGCTTCTACAATGTGTTTGGAACTGCGGATCGAGGCCGCCAGGATTTCGGTTTCATAGCCCTGGATGGCGTAAATTTCCGCGATCTCCGCGACC